>CALKUW010000284.1 GCA_937996585.1 uncultured Flavobacteriales bacterium | reverse complement strand
GCCGTGCTTGCGGATGATGTGCTCGATGCGGCCATCGGCGCCCTCGGGGTCGTAGGACCGGTTGAGGCGGTAGCCGGTCAGCCGGCTGAACATTTTGATGGTCCGCCAGTAGGGTAGCTTGATGGCCTTGGCGTAGTCGTCCGCGAAGTCCAGCATGCCAGGGTTCTGCCGGTCCAGCAGGTGCACGATGAGGAAGGCGGCTTTCATGCCCATCTCGTCCTCGTAGTCCGGATCGCGGAGGAGCATGCGCTCGCCCTCGTCATTGAGGCTGTCCGTTCGGACGTAACCGTCCTGCTCCTGCATGGCAATCCAGCAGTCGACATCCGGCATGAACAGGGTGTCCGGTCCGTCGGATTCCTCACCGAAGGTGATGCTGACCCCGTCTTCCTCTGCGGTGTCGTCCTTCTTCCGCCCCTTCTTTTCCTTCCGCTCCTCCTTGCGGTCGGCCTTGGCTTGGGCCCGGCCGTCCTTGACCTCCTGGCGGTGGACCCGCAGCGTGTCGGTAGGGACCGATTCGATGCCGGAGAGGAAGGTGGGGCGCAGGGTGTCGAGCATCACCGTGATGATCTGTACGCTGGGCCAGACAGCCAACACCATCTCCTCGAGCTCGCGGTACTTCTTCTGGCCCTGGTCGTAATCCTTTATGTCCATGGACCGCCAATCCGGCCCGTCCTGAGGCGCGATGACTTCCGCGGATCCGAGCAGGTGCACCCAGGGCCGGAAGCCCTCCGGAACCGCATTCGTGTCCAGGGTCTGCTGTGCCTCAACTGCCAGAGGGAGGCCGGCCATCAGAAGCCAGGCGCACTTCATGGGGTGAGGTAGAGTCGGACCTCGAACGGACCCAATGACAGGGAGACGGGAGGCGCTTCGCCCGTCCAGGCATCTGCGTAATCCATGCCCTGCCAGGCACTGAGGTCAGTCGTCCTATTGCCGTCCCGGACGTGGGCAACGAGCAGGGCGCGGTGTGTGTGGCCGTCCGCGTCGGTGTAGTTGCGTTCTGCGCGGAAGACGTTGGTCTGGACGCTGAAGGAGATGTCTCCGTGCACGAGGGCAGGGTGGTCCCGCCGTGCCGTCAACAAGGTCGTCATCCAGGGCCGCATCTCGGGGTTCGTGGACCAATCGATGGGAATGCGTTCGAAAAGGTTGAGCACTTGCGTGCTGCCCACTTCCTGGCCGTTGTAGACCAAGGGTGTGCCCGGGAGGAAGGTGACGATGGCCTGCGCACTGCGGGCCCCATCCTGTCCGCCGAAGAGGGTGGGGGGAGGAGCGTCCCAGCTGGTCTCGTCGTGGTTGGTGGAGAAGCGGAGTCGGCGGTCCAGAGGACCGAGGGAGGTCGCTTCGCTTTCGAAGCTGGTCTGGATGGAATGCGCCGCCGACCCATTGGCAAAGACCTGCCAGATGGCCCCGTAGCCATCCCAGCTGTAGGTCATATTCATGCCGGCGTCGTGCAGCCAGGGCGCGGCCCCTTCGGCGAGCATGATCACGTCCGGGTTGATGGTCTGCATCTCGGCGATGGCCTGCTCCCAGAAATCCTGGGGTACGCCTTCGGCGTAGTCACATCGGAATCCGTCGATGCCCACATCCGCGATCCAGAACCGCATGGCATCGAGCATCGCTTGACGCATGCCACCTTGGCCGTAGTTCAGGTCCGCCACATCCATCCAATTCGTGCCCGGAGGGTGGACGATGTTGCCCTGCGCATCTTGCGTGTACCAGTCCGGGTGGGCCGATATCCAAGGGTGGTCCCACGCGGTGTGGTTGGGCACCCAATCGATAAGGATGCGCATCCCGCGAATGTGGCAGGCCCCTACGAGGTCCCGAAAATCGTCCATCGAACCGAAGTCCGGGTGGATATCGGTGTAGTCCTTCACCGCATAGGGTGAGCCATAGGTGCCGAGGGCATTGACCTCCCCGTTGGGGTGAATGGGCATGAGCCACAGTGCATTGACCCCCAAGTCGACCAGCTCATCGAGCCGGTTCTCCACCGCCTTGAAGGTGCCTTGGTCGGAAAAATCGCGGACGAAGACTTCATAGAGGATCATGGACTCGAGGGCGCTGGGGGTGAAGGGGAAATCGTCCGGCGTGGGAGGCGTGGGACGGCACCCACTCAAAGTGAAGGCAAGCAGGGCAAAACAAGTCGCTGCCCAAGGGAACAATGTGCGCACGCTGCAATTTACTTTGCCACCATGCCTCATTCCTTCTCCATCGGCGACCGTGTGCGCTTTCTCCACCAGTCAGGGGAGGGGGTGGTGCTGTCCGTGGAGGATGGGGGACAAACACTGGTTGTAGAAGACGGGGATGGGTTTCCGATGCGTTTTCACGCCAAGGATTGTCTTCCGGCGCCCAATGCGGCGCAGGAGGCAAAGGCCTACGCTTCCAAGGACATTACAAAGGGGGAGTTGTTGGAGCGCAACGTCGACGAGCGTGCACTCAAGGCGTCACAGAAGGACTTCGACGTCAAGTACCGCAACCCGGACGCGACCAATATGCGCAAGCGGGATGCGCACATGGAGGTGGACTTGCATTACCACGCCATCACGGGCGCCCGGGACCACGTGTCGCCTCACGAGATGCTGTCCACACAGATGGACCATTTCGACCGCATGATGCGCCGTGCGGAGGAGACGCGCATTCCGCGCATCGTCTTCATCCACGGCGTGGGGCAGGGGCGGCTGCGGCAGGAAATCAGGGATGCCCTGAAATCATATTGGCCCCAATGCACCTGCAGGGAAGGCGACCCCCGGAAATACGGACACGGGGCCACCGAGGTGCGCTTCAACAGCCGTTGATCACTGACGCTCGGCTTCGAGGCGCTTCCGCATCATCTCGCCAGCGGAGACGGGGAAGGTGTAGCCTTCGAATGAGATCTCCAATGGTTCGGTCAGCTCTTCGGCTCCTTTGAATTCGAGGACGATCCTCGGCTCGCGGCTGAATTGCGTATCAACCGCCACCCATCGGGTCGCCAGTCCGACATAGTTGCCCGTGGCCAAACTCCTGAATCCCGGCTCGAACCTCGGCCACAGGCGGCTGATGGCCACCTCCGACTCCGACGCTTGGCTGTCGGCCCAGAGTTCATCGATGATGCTGCCGTTCTCGTACCAGTAATGGGCGCTCATGCGGCCGTCAATCTCCCGGTCGCCGGAGACGCGCGACATGATGAGGGTATCCATCATGGCACTGCTCAATTCGGCTTCATTGCCCAGGTTCAATTCGCCAAGGCGGGTCAGGCTGTAGCGCATGCCCAACCGGACATCCCCGATGTGTGAGACCGTGGCTTCCTCCGATGTCATGACCCTTCCGTAGGCCTCTCCTCCAGGCGTGTAGTACAGGTCCATCGTTTCCTCGATGGCCTTTTTGCGGTCGCCATTCTCCTGCTCCACCAGCCGTACGACGGAATAGTGGATCGCGTGGGTGAAGGAGTAACCATCCGGCCGCTCAGGTGTGGTGCCATACACTTTGTCGATCAGGTCCACAGTCGTGTCCTGGGCATCCATCGCAAAGGGGGCGCACGATAGGAGGCCGGTCAACAGGCAGGAGAACAAGCGCATTTGCATGACCTGAAAGATACGGCAGTGGCCTCAGCAGTTCAGCGGTTGCGGCCTCCGTTTCGCGGACGTGGATCGACGAAGGGGCGGTCCCCCGGCAGCGCTTGGGAAACTTCCGTCTTCTCTTCCAGCACCCAAGGTGCGCCGGGGCGTTTACCTGGAATGAAGGCGTCAAACGTCATGTCGGGACCATAGTAGGCCGTGATGCCGGAGAGGTGGGGTTCCCGCGGACCGAGATGATCGAAGACGATGCGCTCTTCATGGCCGTTCCTGCCCCTCTCCTCGGGTTGGTATCGCAAAGAAGCTTGTACCGCATCGGCGTATTCGAGGATGTACCGCCGGCGCAATCCGGCGGTCGTCTGCAGCACCGGCGCACCGAATCGGATGCCCCTCGGCCGGATCTGCAAGGGCTCGATGACCTTGCGCGTCACCTGCGCGTCAGCATCATCCCAGCCCAGCAGCAGCCACGTGTCCTTGTCGACAGCGTCGGGCACCATGGCGTAATAAAGTGCGCCATGCCAATCCTCGGCTTTGAGGCTTTGCTGTTCGTCTGTCCGATCGGCACTGGACAGGTCCAGCAATCGGGTGAATTCCACGTCTCCATCCTTTGATTGAAAGGCCACAAGACCGCCATACCCGGAGGTCCTGTCCTCATGCGCCCAATTCCAGGTATACAAGCGCAGCTTTCCATCACCAGATGCCACCCCCGCCATGAAGTCCGGGGAAGACGACAGCGACTCGAACGCATCCTCCGCCTGCAACATCGACTCGAGCGCATCCGCGATGGAATCACTCAATGCCACACACACTTCATCTGAGCACGAAGTCAATCCCGCCATCAGCGGACGTACGCTTTGATACGGATCGGTTTGCCCTGCGGCCATGATGGCGGCACACCACATTGCGGATGCCACCAATGTCCGACGCACCATCAGAGGTGCATGAAGGCCTTCTTGGCGAGGAGCTGGTCCTCGGACTCCCGGTGGTCCGGGTCGTCGACGCAGCAGTCCACCGGGCAGACGGCAGCGCATTGGGGTTCGTCGTGGAAGCCTACACATTCGGTGCACTTGTCGGTAGCGATGTAGTAAACGTCCATGCTGCCGGGTTCTTGTGTGGCATCCGCCACGATGGAGCCGGCAGTGGGGTGGTTGCCTTCGCCCTTCAGGCCGGTTCCGTCCGCGAAGGTCCATTCAGCACCGCCTTCGTAGATGGCGTTGTTCGGGCATTCCGGTTCGCAGGCCCCGCAGTTGATGCAGGCGTCCGTAATCATGATGGCCATGGCAGATTTCTTTGTGTGGCGAGTCGCCGTGACAAAAATAACCGGTCAACCCCTCCGGATGTTGGGGCCATCTTTGCAATTCCCACAACAAATGCCACCGATGTTGATTGAAACCGGAAAGGTCGACCGTGCACGCGCCACGCAGGTGCTGTCCACTTTGTGTCAAGGAATCGCCTCCATTCACGAAGGAATCCCTGCTGCCGGGTGGGAGCGCCTCGCCGCTGCGGCCGAAGGGGCCGTGCACGCCAATGGCTGGTTTACCTCTGATTCCGTGAGGTTTGCCATGGGGGCATGGGCGGAAGCCCTGCAGACCGATGCGGTGGAGCGGTGGCTCGATGGCATGCCGGAGGGAGCGCAGGGGGCGACCCCCTGCACCGTCGGCATCGTCATGGCCGGCAACATTCCCTTCGTGGGGCTGCACGACCTGATTTGCGGGGTGGTGTCCGGACACCGTATCCTGATCAAGCCCAGCAGCGACGACGCAGGATTGATGCAGGCACTGGTCTCGTGCTGGTCCGAGGCGAGTCCGGGCATCGGTGAGCAGGTGTCCATTGCCCAGGAACGGCTGACGGGGTACGATGCCGTCATCGCCACCGGCAGCCGGAACAGTGGGCGCTACTTCAAGCATTACTTCGGCAAGGTGCCGCACATCATCCGCGGGCAACGGACGTCCGTGGCCGTTTTGGACGGGTCGGAGACGCTGGAGCAATTGCAAGCCCTGGCGGGTGACATCTTCCGCTATTTCGGCCTGGGTTGCCGCAATGTCACGCAGGTGTTTATCCCCCGGGATTTCGACCTGGACCGGTTGTTTGCGGCCCTGGTGGATTGGGGGCACCTCGCCGACCACAACCGTTACCAGAACAACTACACCTACCACAAGGCCCTGTGGCTGATGGAGGCCGTGGACCTGTTGGAGAATGGATTCGTCCTGCTCAAGGAGGACCCGCAGTGGGTGTCGCCCGTCGGGGCGTTGCACTACCAGCGCTATGATGACATGGCCGAAGTGGAGGCGCGCCTGGACGCGGAGGCAGGGGAGATCCAATGTCGGGTCGGGTCGGGGGGACTGCCCTTTGGCCAGGCCCAGCATCCGGGGTTGGGCGACTATGCCGATGGTGTGGATACCATGGCCTTCCTGCTCGGTCTCGGACGCTAACTTCGCAGGCATGTCCAAGACGCGATTCCTGCTTTGGTCCTGTCTGCTCCTGCTCGCCATGTCGACCGGGTGCTCCACCGATGTTGACCTGAATGCGCCCTATGAAGAGCGCAGCCTCGCGTTCTGCCTGCTCGATCCGGCCGCCGAGGAACAGTGGGTGCGGGTCAACCGGACCTGGCTCGGCGAGGGCAACAACCTGGAAACGGCCCTGATCGCCGACAGCAGTGAGTATGCCGCCGGTGAAATCACGGTCACGGTGGAGCAATTCGGACCGGATGACATCGCATTCGAGTCCCCCCTCGCCACCTTCACGGCGGTGGACACCCTGCTTCAGGACAAGGACGACGACGGCATCTTCTTCGGTCCGGAATACAGGGCCTACCATTTTGCGACGCCCGACGGCCTGCCGGTCCAACAGGGCAACAACGCGGGCAACCTGTACCTCTACCGCTTGATGGTGACCTTCGCCGATGGCCGTGCGCCGTTGACGGGCGTGACCACCCTCATCGGATCGTCGCCCGGCAACATCAGCAACCCGCCTGCGGGCATCCCCGGATTCAACTTGAATTTCGCCAGTGGTGCCGGGACGCAGGTGAGCTATCCCAACGTCAACTTCAAGTGGTCTTCAACATCGGGAGCCAAGCTCTACGAAGCGGCCATCGAGGTTCACTTCACCGAGCGCATCTGGGCCGATGCCGCCCATACGCAGCTGTCGTCCGAGACCGAGCGGGTGGTGCGTTGGGACCTCGGCGACGAATCCGCGGACAACGATGAGGGCGGTGAAGAGATCAAGCTCCCCATCAACGGTGAGTCCTTCTACCAGTTCCTTTCCAGCCGTCTCGATGCTGACCCCTTCATCACGCGCGAGCTCGGCGATTGGAACGACAACATCGACCGTGTGCGGTGTTTCGACTTCATCCTGACCATCGCCAATAGCGAGCTCGACACCTACCTCTCGGTCAACGCACCCGTGACCAACATCATTCAGGAACGCCCCGTCTACACCAACATCGCCGGGGGGCTTGGTCTGATTGCGAGCCGGACCCAGCAACGGGTCAATGGCCTGGGCATCTCGAAGCCCTCCGTGCAGGAGTTGGTGGAGGGTGAGCATACGGCCGCATTGCAATTCTGCCTTCCTCCGGAGACCGAGGGCGACGTAGCGGAATTTGCCTGTCCCTGAGGCGCTGAAAACAATCAGCCTGTCCTTGTGGACAGTTGGGCCGGAGGCTTCGGCATGGCGGTCACATCGCGGTGCAAATTGGCAACATGACGCACGCGTTCACCTACCAGGCACCCTACGGGGTCTTCCATTTCTCGGATGGGCTTCTGACGGTCGAGTTGGCAGAGGACCTCATTGTGGACCTGCCGTTGATGCAACGCGTAGCGGCCCAAAGAATGGAGTTGCTTGGACAACGCGAAGTAGCGGAACTCATCGTGGTGCCACGGGCCCACCTGTTGCTGGACCGCGCCGCCTTGACATGGCTGGCGCAGTCCGGAGCCCTTGCCGGAGTGCACCACCGTGCCGTGGTGGTTCCTGCCCACTTGTTGGTCTGGCGGGACCGCCTCTACCAGATGATCAGCCGCATGCGTCCCAATGTCCGCGTATTCCGAAACCGGCGGGTGGCCAAGGGGTGGCTGCAGGAACGGGCTGGCACATTCATGCCATTGCCTTTCCAGCAGCAGGATTTGGTGGATGCCACTGCGGACCTCGGTGTTCCCGCGCCCATCAGCGCAGAATGACCCGAACCGGGGCCGCACCGGCCCACGAAACGAAGTAGCATCCGGCAGGCCAGCCGGCAGAGGGAAGCGTGATGCGGCCGGAAGTCGCCTTCAGGATGCCGTTGAACAGACATTGACCTGCAGCATCGTGCACCGTACACAAGTGCATGCCCCCTTCATCCGAGAGCATCTCGAGGACGCTTCCTGTCTCGGCGGGGTTCACGGCCGGCCTGAGTGAGACACCGATTCCTTCTGCCTGTGCGATGTTGGACGGCTCCTCCTCGCCGGGCTTGAACTGCCAGACGGCGGGGATGTCAGCAAACGTCTGTACCGAGAGTACGGGCATGCCCTCACCGGCGGCGTACCACTCGTAGACCGTGCCTTCCCTTGGAATCGTGAATCCGATCTGGGCGGTGGGGACGTTGACCGAGTCGAGGGCGGAGAAGGTGCGCTTCACACGGAGGCATTCGTATTCACCTCCGGGCAGCAGCAGCGTACCCCATGCATCGACTTCGATGCTGTTGGATTGCGTCGTGCCGTAAAACAACAGTTCAGGGATATCCAATTCAAAGGCGGATGTGCCTTCCAGCTGCGCACCGTAGGTCAGGGGCAGGGGGAGGAGCTCCTCATCGTCCTCGTAGATGACGGGAAGGTCAAACACGTCCGTGGCGAGCCCCAGCCCGATGATCTTGTAGGCATTCGAGCCGAATTCGAGGTAGGTCGAGGCACCGGAAATGGGAAGGGCATCCTCGAGTCCGAGGTCCGGGAAGTCGAATTCAGTGAAGTGGTCAGCCGAAGAGAACACGAACTGTGTGGTCAAGCTGGCGGCACTCATGGGCAGGTATTCCGTACCGACTTCAGTGGTGGAAATCAGTTCGCTGAAGTCCCATGTCAGGTCGGCTCCACCGGATTCGATGTCGAAGACGAGGGGTGGAACGGCATTGGCCCTCATGTAGGTTTGGCCGCCTTGCGGAAGGTCCGAGGCGCCCAGGATGGGCTGGGCGAGGCCATGAGCGGAAATGCTGAGCAAGGCCGTCAAAAGACCATAGGCCCAGGTCACGAAGCCGGGAAATTTCATGTCGGAAAGTTAGTGGTCCTCAGGGGTTGTCCGACCCGTTTTCCTTCCCCCTGAAGAGGTCGGTCAGCCTGTCGAACCGCACCTGATAGATAGCGCCGATGCCCTGCCGGGGCTCCTGATCCAGTTCGCTCTCGGGCTTGCGGTAGCCGATCAGTTCCCACCGTCCATCTGCCGTGAGTCGGTATCTGACATCGAAGGCACCGCGCAAGTCGGTATTGTCAAGTCCAGACCCATCGACTCCTTGAGCGCCCAAGGTGCCTGATATGCGCAGGCGGTCGTTCAACAGATTCAGACCCAGGTCCATTTCGAAGGCGTCTTCCGATCGCATGACGCCAGGGTCGGAAGAAGCGGTAGGTTCTCCATTGGAGGCCACATACCGCAAACCGATGTCGACATCATCGGACAGACTGCTGAGCAATTCCGATACCCCTGCGGATACAAGGTCGGACGCCTGTTGTGTGGCGGTTGAAATCCCGATGAGCTGGGCATTTTGCTGGTCGGGTGGAATGAACTGCCCCGTGGCGAGCAGTGCGAAAGCCTGCCGTTCGGTCTCTTCCGGGGTTGAGAGTGCGGCGTTGACCTGGGCAAGACGGGCGGGATCCGCCTCTTCATAGGAGGGGAAGCGGATGTCAAAACCCAATGCCGGTTGCGATAGTGCTCCAGAGATGGCCATGCCCACCTCCACTTCGGTTACATCGGTTTGACCCCGTTCTACGAGGTCAGGCATCAAGGGAATGGGGCTCGCACGCATCGGAGCAACCGCACGCAGGTCGAGTTCGGCACCGTAGGGGTCTCCATCCCAATCAATGCGCCCTCCCGGGGCAATGGCAATGTTCTTTGTGAACAGGTCGCGGAGGCTGAAGCGGTACAGTCCCTGCTCGATCTCAAGCCCTCCCTCCATGGCGAGCGGTCTCGCCAGACTTTGCACGAGCGACAGGGATCCCTTGGCGCGACCATCGACCCGTTCCCCGGAGGCCTGGTCGAGGACCATGGCGACCTGTGCCTCCGGTGTGATTTCCAACTCGAGCGCCATGGACACTTCGAATGGCGGGGTCCGTTCTTCTTCCAATGGCGTATTGTTTCCTGCCCCCTTGAAGCTGATGCCACTGGGCATATCCGGACCCTCCAAGGCATCAAGCGGCATGGTGAACCGGGTTCCTTCCTGGCTGCGGACCGTGGCGGTGAGTTCCATGCGGTCGACATCTCCGAAAACATTCGCCTCACCGGTGGCGATGACCGCTCCATAGAACAACCTCCCCGGGTCTGCTCGCAGGTCCATGACCTCAAAGGGCGTTTCGAGCTCCAGCCCGATGTCGTAATTCCAATCCCGGAACGCATCGTGAAGGACGGACAGGTTGAGCTTGGCGGCGGCACCGAGCGGATCGGTCACCACCGCGCGGTCCATTCCGATGAAGCCCTGCTCGAAATCCAATGTCCCCGACAGTCCATATTCCATCCCCGTAGCCTCGATGGCGATGCCTTTCGCAGCGAGGTCGAGTGCGCCTTCAAGCGAGGGCGACAAGTTGCTATCCACTGCCAGCTCCAACGCCCCCGTGGTATGGCCCCACACGTTGACACCGGCTGGGGAGAGCGCAGGGTCGAGCAGGTCCAGGGGCCACGCGTCCAATCCGATGGAAATGCGGTCATTTCCCCTCCATTGGGCTTCTAGTACGCGGCGGTCTTCGACGAATTGTTCAAGTTCGAGGCGTTCAATATGCCCATTCCATTGACCTTCCAGACAGATGTCCCCCAATTGGAACCGGTCAATCGCGGCGTCTTCCCATTCAATCGACGCTGCAACATCGAGTGGTGTATTTCCCAACCGGATGTTGCCATTCACATTGCCCGACCCGGTATCTGGCAATGATTGGTCGCCTGGAGCCATTCCCAACAGGTCCATCCAGGGACCCACCGGGAAGCGCTCGAGTTGAACCGATAAAACGGATCCCGGATACAATGTCGAATCAGGAAGTTCCAGTCGGATGCTTCCACGGTTGCCCCGGATGAGCACAGGCTCGGTATGGAGTGAGGTCCAATGTCCATGTCGCCAGCGGATGTCTCCTGAACATGAAGTGTCCAGCTGCCAGTGGGCATTTTCAAAAGCCCACTGCAACCGGAGGGGTACGATCCGGTGCTCTCCGCTGGCGAGCAGGTGGTGCTCCAATGCAAAGGAGGTGGGTACGGCTCCTTCCCAGGATGCCGACAAGATGGAGTGGTCGTCCAGGGCGACGGCGGTGTTGGCACGGAGGTTCAGCAGGTCCCCGTATTGACGGTGGGCGATCCGGTTCGATTGCAGGTCGAGCGCGATGGGCTTCATACCACCATGGCCTTGCAGTGAAAGGTCGAAAGCCTCGATCGGACCGACATGCAAGTGCGGCGTGGTCAGCGCCCATTGGACGTTCCTGTCGGTCTGGTTCAATTGAATGTGGGAGCCTGGACCAATGGACCACTCGTCCCCACTAATGCGCTCGAGAAGGTCATCCCGCCAGATGGTCAATTGTACATCCCATGGATCCGGTGCACGTTGCAAATGGTCCTTCCTGAATTGGTCGGCCTCCGAAGGTGTGAGGATGTCGCTGGATTCCAAAAGTGAAACGAGGGGGGATGTCCAGTGCTGAATTTCCAGCGGTCCACTGATGTGGCCTTCAGCGAAATCGCCATCGATGTCCACGGTGAAACGGGAACCATCTCCTCGGCCGGCGAGCAACAGCCGGTCCATGGAAATCGGTGGGCGCATGGCCACACGTTCACCTTCGCTCGCCTTGGAGATGAAGCGGGCATCTCTCAATTCCAAGTGGGTCCACCAATCCTCTGGTCCGATTGGCCCCAGTGCCAATGTCGTTTCACCATCCAATGACCATTGCCCCCAGAGTTCCAGTGATTCCGAGACCGTCAAAGGCGCACTGCGCGCGAGGGCTGAAAACGCGATCCGCGGCTCGACCCCCATCTTCAACTGCACTTCGACTTCGCCCTGCAACGCTCCGGTACCGGCAATTGCCCCTTCACGTTCAGCTTGCCAATCACCGCCCAGGTCCAGTTCGAAGCCGCTTGGATTTTCCAACAACTCCGACATGTTGGGTACTCGTCCCTGCAACTCGAAGTCCGCTGCGAAACGCCGGAGGGAGGTGTCCAGTCCCGCAACCCTTCCAAACGCCATGGCTTCACCCGTTTGCGGGGTCCATTTGATGCCGATTTCCGTACTGTAAGGTGCCAGGCCTTTCCAAAGGAGACTCACCTCTCCCTCTGGGCCGGGAGTGAGGTCGGAAGAAATGGCGGAATCCAACGCCATGGACAAAGGGCCTTCCAATTCAAGTTGACCGCTTTGCGGAAGACCCGCGGGCAAGATGGTCAGATTTTTGTGGTCGAGTTGGGCGCTGAGCAATGCGAGTTTTCCGTCCCGGAGGTTCCAGAGACTGGTCAAGTTCAATTGCTCGTCTTCAAGTCGAACCTGTGCCGATGACGAATGGAGGTCCAGGTCGATGGACCAATCGTCAGGTAGGATGGAAAGCCATGGCTGCGGGATTTCGAGCCCGGCGAGCCAGAAATCCGGCGTGGTGTGGCCCTCCAACAGAAGCCGGGTCTTGTTGCCTGACCAGTTCAGCTCGTCAATGGTTGTTTCCTGCAGGCTGGTATCGCATTCCATCAATTTGGCCTGTCCCCAGATGGTGTCCGCGCTGAAGCCGGTACCGCTGATGTCCAGCCCCTCCATGTGGTGCTTTTCCAGTTCGAGGTACAGCCGCGGCATGGAATCCGATGGCGATGGAATCCGGACGTTCGAAAGGTCCAGTCGGTCAATGCGAAAGGCGAATGCCGTATCCACTAATCCGTTTTCTTCCGTGGAGTCGAAGGATTTGGCCCATTCCAGCCCAAGCTCGCTGACTTCAAGCCCGTCGAGCGCAATGTGCGACCAATGCAAGCCCGTTCGGTCCTGCGGCAGAATCGATACTTGGCTGAGCGTGGCCAAGGTGTCCACCGTTCCGACACCGCCCGGCCTGATCATGTAGAGACCGTTCAGCGATATTCCAATGCGCTTCCAATCGATGCCGACACTTTCCATTCCAAACTCTATCGGCCCATCGTGGGGAGGCAGGGATTCGGTTGCGACCTCCAACACGCGCAGAATGACCCACCGCTGGACACTGGAGGAAGACAGCAGAGTGGCGAGCAACAATGGAATACCGACCAGACCGGCAGCAATGAACATCCCCTTCCGCCTCCTTTTTGGAGGCGTTTCCGGTTTTTGTTGCTCCTGGGATGTCGCTTTCATGTCGGTACTGCGAACTTCGCGCATACAGAAATGATGCCAACATGGACATTGGACGCCATTCGGTGAACCTGGTCGTTCCGGCCATTCCCTTCTCTGACCGCATCATGCTCGGCATCGAAAGTTCATGTGACGACACGAGCATTGCCGTCCTGAGGGGCAACGAGTTGTTGGGGCAATTTGCCGCCGTCCAACATGTGCATGCCAAATACGGTGGTGTCGTCCCGGAGTTTGCGTCCAGGGCGCATCAAGCGCACATTGTGCCGGTATTGGAGGGGGCATTGGAGAAATCGCGCTGCACCTTGACCGATTTGCAAGGTGTGGCCTACACGAGGGGGCCTGGATTGCAGGGGTCCTTGCTCGTGGGCAGCGCTTTCGCCCGTAGCCTCGCCTGGTCCCTGGATATCCCCATTTATGCGGTGCACCACATGCAGGCGCACGTCGTGGCGCATTGGATGTCGGATGCAGCCCCAAATCCCGACCGTCCCATGATGGCGTTGACGGTCTCTGGAGGCCACACCCAATTGCTGCATGTGCGTTCCCCGCAGGACATGGAGGTGGTGGGGACCACTTTGGATGATGCGGCAGGAGAGGCCTTCGATAAGGTAGCCAAGATGCTGGGTCTGCCATACCCTGGCGGTCCCGAAGTCGACCGGTTGGCAGGCTTGGGCGATCCCGGGGCATTCACCTTCGCTGAGCCACGTGTATCGGGCCACGATTTCAGTTTCAGCGGCCTCAAGACTTCAGTACTTCGCGTCCTTGAGCGGGAACTGAACGGAGGAACGACAATTCCTGAGGGAGTTCTTCAGGACGTTTGTGCATCGGTACAAGCGGCCATTGTCGGCATTCTGATCCACAAGCTCGAGCAGGCAACCGATGCATTTGGTCTGTCTGCAATCGCAATTCAAGGCGGCGTCAGCGCCAACTCAGGATTGCGGCAGGCAGTGGAGGCATTGGGCTTGCGTCGTGGATGGAAGGTGCACATTCCACCTTTCCGCTATTGTACCGACAATGGAGCCATGATCGCATTGACCGGACAGTATGCCGCGGAGCTCGGAGCGACCGGGAAATTGGATGAAGCACCGCTGGCGCGGTGGCCCCTGGTATGATTCAGGCGGGAACGCCTTCTGCTTCAAAGTGGGCACAGAGCAGGGCCCAGTAGTTTCGGGTCCACGATTCGGTCATCCATCCATCATCACCTGAGGGAACACCGAGGTGGTTCAGGATGAGCGTGGTATTTCCTTCGGCATCCTTGCTCAAGCGCAAATCCACGGTAGTGAAATGGCCTGCAGGGAATTTCTTGTGGGTCCATGCGAGGACGATGCGCTTGTTCTGGACGATGTGGAGGAAGTAGCCCGTGTGGTTCTGGTTGCAAAGCGAGAAAGCCCCGCCTTCATGAGGTTGGATCAAGGCGTCCTTTCCAGTGAATTCCACGTGGGCATCCTGATCGAGCAGGGCGTCGAAGACTTTTGCCGGCGGAGCGGGAATATCGATCACTTGGTAGATGTTCTCCGTGCGAAGCTTCATGATGCGAGGTGTTCATCATAAAAGTAGGCGAGCCTTGCCACATCCGTCAGTCTGATTTCAACGAGTAATTCACGAAGTCTGTCCACAGGGCAGAACGAGGCAGGCCGTGGTCCCTTGTTGCTCCATGCGCACCTGGAGCCGGCTTTGTCCGTCCCGATCCATCAACCGCAATCGATGGCGGATGAGGTCCGATGCGTGCCTCCTGTACTCGCGTTCTTTCTCCGGGCGAACGAGGTCATGGGGCCTCTCTGCTTCAGGGTTGTTTGAATTGAAGACCTGAATTTCGAGGTGTTCTTTCCCTGCGGCTTCCACTGATACGCGGATCAGACCTCCACCTGTGCCTGAAGTGCCGCCAAGTCCATGCCACAAGGCATTTTCAACAAGGGGTTGAACCATCAGTGCGGGAATGCGCCGGTCGCGCATCGGCGTCGGCAGCGGAGTCAATTCCCAGGCAATGGGACGGTCGAGCCTGCGCACTTCCAATGTGAGGTAATCCCGCAATCCGCTCCACTCATCCTCCAATGTCAGCCAGCCCTGTTGACCCGAACGGATTTGCCGTTCGGCGAGCCGATTGAACGCACGGAGATTGTGCAATGCCCTGAACCACTCCCTGTTCAGCATATCATGGACGATGCCGTTGAGCGCGTTGAACAGGAAATGTGGATCCATCAAGCTGCGCAAGGCTGCGGCCTGCACCCGGTCAAGCTCCTGCCGTCGAAGCATGGCCTGATGGGCCATTCTCTGTTCTGCCGGCTTTCTCACGGTCCAATGGTCCATCTCGACCTTCCTTCGCCGGGCTTCATCCTTGAGGAACTGCTGTATGGTCATACCGCCCACCGCGGCTGCGACGCACGATGAACAGGCCCCGAGCAAGGCCAGGGCATCCGACTGCCGAAGTACGCCCAAGAGTGTCGTCAGGGCCGCAGCCAGGATCAGTGCGGGCAGCCAGCCCCGAGGCAAGGGGCCGAATCCATGCCGCCACCATTTCTTTCGTTCGTTGGCCGACAGACGAAAAAGAATGAGCACGGCATACACCAACATGCCGAGCGTCAGTGCGATGGAAACGTCTGACAGGGTGGGTTGGAAAGCATCGGTAGATTCCATGGGTACGCCTCCATGGAACAAAAAAGAAGGATGAAATCCTGCCTTCGACTGCGATAGTTTGTATCCGTAACGCCCGGATTTGCAGTCGAAAGGGTCAGTCCTCGAAAGCCTGTCGGATCAACTGCTTCAGCTTCCGCTCGTATTCATCCATGAGCCACTGTCTGTAGTTGTCGGTGGTCTTGGAAATGCACTTGGTGTAGTCCCGGATGCGCTGTTCGATATCGCCTTCGAGCTTGTCCATGAGTTCGATGGCATGAAACTCATCTTCCGCTACGGCAGCGAGGACATTGACATGATGGTGCAAGCTCGTGTCGATGGCGGCCTTGGGACGCTGGCCTTTGCGTACCGCTTCGATGTAGGCATCCTTCATGCTGAAGGGTGGGTGGTCGTCGTATTTCAGCAATGCCCGCGTCGCGGAAGGCATCTCATACACGAAGGTCTCCTCGATTTCCTCGTCCGTATACAGGCCTTCGAGGTAGGCGTTGGGCGCCCGGAAAATATCCGGCCAGTTCACGTGGGCATCCCACAATCCGAAGCGGCGCGCATTGTTACCGAGGTCGATCACGGTGAAGTCCTTCTTCTTCTCGAGCACGCGGGAGCCCCTCCCGATCATCTGGTGATAGAGGGTCAGCGATTTGGTCGCGCGGTTCAGGATGATGGTTTCCACCGTGGGTTCGTCAAAGCCCGTCGTCAGGATGCTCACCGAAGTCAGGATGGCGTCGGGCTTCTCGTGGAACCACTTCAGGATATCCTGCCGCTCCTTCTCGGTATGGGTGTTGTCGAGGTGGCGGATTTCATAGCCCTCCTCCTCGAACAATTGGGCCACCTGCAGCGAGGTGTGGATGCCGTTGTTGAAGATCAACGTTTTGGTTCCCTTCGCCTTCTCCTCGTATGCATACAGGAGCTTCTCCTGCATGAAGTAATTGCCGTAGAGCCGCTCTGAGCTGGATACGGTGTAGTCCCCGTTGATGCCGACTTTGAGCGACTTCAGGTTGACGTCATAACTGTAGGTCTTCGCCCTGGCCAAAAAGCCATCGTCGACCAGGGTCGAGATGCTTTCCCCCACGATGAGCTCCTGGTAGTTGTCCTTCAGTGGAAGCTTGATGTTGCTGGAGAGGGGCGTCGCGGTGACCCCGAGGAGGATCTGGTTCTCGAAGAACTTGAAGAGCTTCCGGAAGCTGTTGTAGTGGGCCTCGTCGATGACCACAAGACCAAGGTCCGAGAATTCGATGTGCTCATCATTCAGACGGTTGTTGAGCGTTTCGACCATGGCGACATAGCACCAATGTTCCTTGTCCTCTTCCAGGACCTTGACCTTGGAGTCGATGATTTTGTTCTCAACCCCGATGTCCGTCAGCATCCGGCTCGTTTGACCAAGAAGCTCGATGCGGTGGGTGAGGATGAGGACCTTCTTACCATTCTCGAGGATGAACCGCTTGGCCAGTTCACTGAAGATGACGGTTTTGCCGCCGCCCGTCGGCAATTGGTACAGCAGATTGTACCGTTTCGGGAACCGCCGCATCCTGTCAAGGATGGCCTCGATGGCCTTGGCCTGATAGCCGTACAGCTTCTTGCCTTCGGTCGATTCGAGTTTTTCCTTGAGCGCTTCCAACATCATCCGAGAAGGTGCAAAAGTACCGAGGGATATGAGGAAGACCAATGGCAGGACCCCGTGTATTTTAGGAGGTTTCACACATGTCGTCCAAAAGCGCTTCCATTCCATCGGCTTTTCGCGAAGCAGCCTGCCTTCCGGGTTGGGGGTGGAGTGCTTCCGAAGGTCATGCGCGGCTCATCGAAGCCCTTGCCGGGGAATACGATTCAGGCACCTGCTACCCGGAGCCCGGTCTGATCTTCAATGCGCTTCATGCGGTCGGAACTCCCGGGCAGGTCAGGGTGGTCATCCTCGGACAGGATCCCTACCACGGTCCGGGCCAGGCGCACGGTCTGGCGTTTTCCGTGCGTGCAGGGCAACCGCTCCCACCCTCACTTCGAAACATCTACAAGGAAATCGCAAGCAGTTGCGGAGGCACACCGCCGGGCTCAGGCGACCTGTCCCACTGGGCACGACAGGGTGTCTTGTTGTTGAATGATGTGCTGACCGTGCGCAAGGGACAGCCGCGGTCCCACGCGGAAATGGGGTGGCAGCAATTGACTGCCGAGCTGATCGGGCGGCTCGACCAGCGGCCCGCCGCCTTCCTGCTTTGGGGCGCGCATGCCCGCCGACATGCCGGGGCGGTGCGGCGCCTTCATCCGGACCACCTCATCCTCGAAGCGCCCCATCCCAGTCCTCTGAGTGCGCACCGTGGATTCATGGGGTGCGGGCATTTCGAAAAGGTCAATACTTGGCTCGTGAACCGGGGCGAGGAACCCATTTCATGGTGGCCGGAAAACAGCCTGTAGAACAAGCCGTGCTTTGCTTGTGGGGAGGGAAATACCTTTGGCTTCCATGGGTCAGCTCACCACCGATTCAGGTTCCACCCCCGTGGTGGAATTGTGCCAGTCCCTGGAGGGGCACCATGGGGCCGTCTATGACCTCTGCCTCGGCGAGGATGGAGGCCTGATCAGTGCCGGCGGAGATGGACTGGTGGTGGCATGGAGCAAGGTGGAATCCCCAAAGGAATCCCCGCAGGCGTTCGACGGCCGGGGACGAGCATTGGCCCAATGTGGCGAGCCCATTTTTTCCTTGGCTTCAGTGGACCGGTCGGGTTTGTTCGTCGGTACGGAATCAGGAGCTGTTTTCACCTTGGACCCGAAAGGGGAGTGGCGGCAGGAACACCGACATGATGGAGGCACCTATGTCATTGCGCGGAACGGAACAGGTGGCGCCGATGGCCGCTGGTTGGACCTTGTGTCGGGGAGTGAGCTCACCAAGGTTGAGGGCCGCATCCGTTCCGTTCTTGAGACCGAAAACAGTGCGTTGAAGGAAACGCTCATCGGCACATCCGAGGGCCGCATCCACAGCATGACCAGCTCTTGGGTGGTAGATGCCCATAAAGGTGCCGTTCGCGCCCTGATGCATTGGCCGGGCAAGACGGCTTTTGCTTCTGCCGGTGGGGATGGCAGAATCGTGGTTTGGCGGGAGCGTCCCGAGGGTCCTCCGGAGCCCGTGGTTTCGGTGGACGCCCACAAGGGGGTGGTGTACCGAATGCAACCGGGACCGGGAGGACAATGGGTAGCGACGGTTTCCCGCGACCGGAGCGTAGCACTATGGGATGCGAAATCGCTGGAGTTGGGTGTGCGGCTATCGCGTCCGACCCATCCAGGGCACATGCGCTCCGTCAACGCCCTGTGTTGGGTGGATGGACATACGATGGCAACGGCGGGTGACGATGGCCGCATCCTGATTTGGAGGATCCACCCGGATTGAGTGCACCACCCGCCTAACTTTGCCGCAGACCGTGAGCATGAGTAAACCGAGCATTCCCAAGGGTACCCGAGACTTCACGCCTGAAGTGATGGCACGCAGGAATTGGATTTTCTCCATCCTGCGCAAGGCCTTCGAGCGCCGGGGATTCCAACCCATTGAAACGCCTGCCATGGAGGCGCTCGCCACCCTGACGGGAAAGTATGGGGAAGAAGGGGATCAGCTCATTTTCAAAATCCTGAACAACGGGGATTTCCTCTCAAAAGCACAGGAGGAGACGTTGGCTTCTCGGGACAGTAAGGCGCTGGGATTCCAAATCAGCAAGAAGGCGTTGCGATACGACCTTACCGTACCCTTCGCTCGGTTCGTGACCATGCACAGGAATGACATTCCCATGCCGTTCAAGCGCTACCAGATGCAGACCGTCTGGCGCGGTGACCGACCGGGGAAGGGTCGGTATCAGGAGTTCGTCCAATGTGATGCAGACATCATAGGTTCGACCGGGGTCCTTTGCG
This sequence comes from uncultured Flavobacteriales bacterium, assembly GCA_937996585.1. GTDB lineage: Bacteria > Bacteroidota > Bacteroidia > Flavobacteriales_D > Sanyastnellaceae > UBA8752. The sequence goes on along the minus strand of CALKUW010000284.1, from coordinate 5,597 downwards.
AACTCGAACTTGTGTGCCTGTTCCACGAGGCCTTGACAGCATTGCACGTTCCGCAATTCCGGATCTTGGTGAACGATCGCCGCATCCTGTCTGGAGTGGCGGAGCACCTCGGCATCCAACATCGCCTGACGGATTGGACGGTGGCCGTGGACAAACAGGACAAGGTTGGATTGGACGGAGTATGTGCAGAATTGGCTCAACGCGGCTTTGATGATTCCGTTCAGGACGGCACACGGCTGCTGTTTTCCTCACGTCCTGCGGGGGAGGAGGGAATGGGTGCATTGCAGCAGCAGTTTCCAACGCAGCAGGTGGCAGAAGGGATAGAGGCACTATCCTCACTTTGGCGGTTGGCCAAAGGTGAGGGCGTTCATGAACCGAACCTTGTTTTTGCTCCTGGATTGGCTCGGGGTCTGGACTATTACACCGGGGCGATTTTCGAGGTGCAGGTGATCGATGGTCCTGTGGGCAGCATATGTGGAGGAGGGCGTTACGATGATCTGACGGGCATCTTCGGCATGCCGGGGGTTTCCGGTGTAGGCATCAGTTTTGGTGCCGACCGGATCTACGACGTGCTCGAACATTTTGGTGCATTCCCGGATGGGCTCGGGGCGGGATTGGATGTGCTGGTCCTGAACATGGGGGACGACACATTGGAGGCGGCCCTGTCAGCTGCGGCCCAATGCCGTGCTTTGGGAAAAAGGACGGAGTTGTATCCCGACCCTGCGAAGCTCAAGCGACAATTCAAGTATGCCGATGACCGTCGGGCCTCCTACGTGATCATCATCGGCAGCGATGAGGCTGCCGAGGGCCATGTCACCCTGCGGGACATGTCGGATGGCCGACAACAGACCGCTCCACTCGGGGAGGTCTTGAAGACATTGCAGGGCTGACTCAACCGGGCAGTAGCGGCAATTCGAAGGTCCACGTCCCGCCGGCGTGGGCAATGCCTCCGTGGCGCAACATGAAGGCTGCATCCCAATCGCGCCATTCCTCGCGGGACAATTCCAGTTGGCCTCCACCTTCGGAAATGAGCTGTGCATTCTCCCCATCAAGCTGCCAGGTCCAATGAAGCTGTTGAGCTGACCCCGTCTCCAGGGCCTTGACACCAATGCGCTCGACAGCGCCCAGTAGCAATAGGGCCGGAACGCGGCTTTTGAAGTGAGGCGATGTTTGATCAGGAGCACCTGAAATCCGAATCGTAGGTACTCCCAACTGTTCCAGGACACGGCCCCATCGGGCCACATGTTCACAAGCTTCCCCAAGGGGAATGTCATCACGGTCGGACTCCATGAAGACATGCCTCAGATGGGCGGCGAAACTGCTGACCAGAACAGCAGCTTCGTGGGCGTCTTTGTCCATGGTGGCCACTTGCGACTCCAGGAGGCGGAACAGTTTGGAAAGGTCCCTGCCTCCGCGGCGGGTGAGCATGAGCGTGGATTGGCAACGCCGCAACCGCCGCTCCATGGCTTCACGTTCACAAGCGCGCATCATCTGGTCCTGTACCGAGCCCCGTTGCCGGATGATCCAGCCCATATCCTCCAACTCGACGACACTCCGGGCGTTCCGAACCTGTCTGTAAGCCGCGAACAGAATGACAAAAATCCCAGGGGCCAGTACCGATGCAATCCCTCCGACCATGGGCTCATGTGCCATCAATAGGGTGCACAAGGGAATGAACAACCCCAAGGTGATGCACACCAGAACCCAGCTTCGGTTTGCTTCCGCTACTTCACGCCATTTTTCAGCGCTACCTGGCTGTCCCTCGTTGACCTCGTTTTCGAATGAGGTCTCCTGCCACAAAAGCAAGCCGGGGACAAGTGCAATGCACCATGAGGTCAGCGGAATGATGACAGGATACAAGGTTGATGTTCAAGAGGCTGGACCTCAATCTAAACCGCGCAACATCTCCCGCACCTTTTCATGTGGTGGGATTTGTGTTCGTGCCGCCTCGTTTTGCAGGCGGTCCCATGCATCGGGAAATCGAGGGTGTTCCTCGAAATACCTGAGCGCCTCTGTCGCCAATACACCTGCCAGTGCGTCGGCCTTCTGGCGCCGTCGTCGTTGTTCCAGACGGCCCTGCCCCATGGCATCAGCCAACCTCGATTCGAGGAGGTCCATCCACTCGCCAACCTGCTTCGGGTCCAAGGCTGAACCCGTACGAAATATGGGCGGAGCCCCTTCCGGTGGCGGGGCGATCAGACCGAGGGCGCCTTGGTAGACAGCGAGTGCAGCCCGGGCGGCGGCCAATTGTTCCGGCCCGCCATCGGCCTTGTTGACCCACACGGCATCTGCCCACTCCAGAATTCCCCTTTTGATGCCTTGAACGCCGTCTCCTCCTCCCGGCAACAGCAGCAGGAGGAACAGGTCACTCATGCGCCGCACCTCGGTTTCGCTTTGCCCGACACCCACGGTTTCAATCAGGATCCGGTCGAACCCCGCCGCCTCACAAAGCAGGGCAATTTCCGCAGTGGCTGCTGCGACCCCGCCCAAGGTGGTGCCTGAAGGGGAAGGCCGGACGAACGCGTCCGGATGGCGTGCGAGTTCGGACATGCGGGTCTTGTCGCCGAGCAGGCTGCCCCCCGTTCGCAGGCTGCTGGGGTCGACCGCCAAGACGGCGACCTTGTGTCCCCGTGCGATCAGGGCTTGGCCAGCTGCTTCGATCCACGTGCTTTTTCCTGCTCCGGGAACACCTGTAATGCCATAGCGGAGGGCCTTTCCGGCATGCTGTCCGGCCACTGAGAGCAGCTGCTCGGCTCTGGGCCTGTCCTCTGCCCGGTGGCTTTCAATCAAGCTGATGGCGCGGGCGAGGGCGGTGCGGTCCCCGGTCCTGAGCTGATCTACCCACAACTGCACATCTCCATCCGGCGCAGACCGGGCTTTCCGGATGCGCTCCACGGCCCGCTGCCGTGCATCATTTTCAGGGTCTTTGGCCATGCTGCAAGCAAGTTAGCGGTAGTTTGGCCCCGTGATGAAATCCACTGCAGGCTTTGTCCGCCTCGTCATTCTGAGTGTTTGGGCATCGGTGGCCATCCCCCTTCAAGGGCAAGTGGAAGAGACCGGTGTGGCCCAGGACAGCGTGAGGGTGACGGTCAGGGGTGAAGTCATGGGACCGGACGGACGTGGCCTGCCCGGCTGCATGGTCGTCAACCGAAGTACGGGAGAAGGACGATTCGGCAGTGCGAGTGGCCGCTTCGCCATGTTGGTCACTCCGGGGGACACCTTGCAGTTTGCATCCATCGGATACCGGACGGTCTCCAGAGTGGTACCGGTGGATGATGATCCGGCGCAGGGATGGTCCTGGTCTGTCCATCTGGTTCGCATTGCTGTTGACGTAGCCACTGCTGAGGTCATCGCTCCGCGTGACCTGGGTGAAATCGTCCGTGACATCCAGGCGTTGGGTTATGACGAACGGGAATACCGGACCAGCGGCATTGACGCCCTGACGAGTCCCATCACCTTCCTGTATGAGCAGTTCAATCGGCTCGAGCAGAGCAAGCGGGAAGTGGCCCGACTGGAAAACGAGGACAGGAGAAGGGCCTTGTTGCGGGAGCTGCTCGGCAAATACGTGGATTATGACATCGTGCGCCTTGAGCCTTCCGAGTTCGAGCGCTTCCTCGATTTCATGGACCCGGGGGAGGCGGTACTCAAGGCGCTGACCCAATACGAATTCATCTTGTGGACCCGTGAACGGTTCACCGCTTTCAAGGCCAGCCGCCAGCGCATGGAAGACGCCGACTATGAGTATCAGTGGGACGATTGATCTCCTGAGAGGCTACTCGAGGTAGGCCGAATCGAGATAGAAGGTGAAGGCCTTGAAGACCAGCCCGGCCAAGGCGAGTCCCACCCCGGCGATGCGGAGGTTGCGCCAACGCGCTTCGTAAGCATCGAAGCGGACCACGAGGTCTGCAAACAAGGACAGAGCGGCGATGCACTCGAACAAGGTGACCCAGCCGCGGCGTTCATCGATGAAGGCCATGGCAGCACCGGCCCATTGCCCCCATGACGCACTTCCCGAAACCACATCAAGAATGAAGATGAGGTTGTAGGCGACCAGCAAGCCGAGCGTGCCGTCCAGCAACCATTGGTCCTTGCTTTCCCCTTCTGCGGTGTCCATGATTCAAAGGTAGGGGAGCTCCTGTGTGCAAATCTTCAAAAGAGGGGCACAACAAAGTCCTGCTTAACTTCGTTGTCCTCCTGCCATGTTGATACCAAATCCCAACCAGCGGCCGAATACCGGGAACAACAGTCCTGCGGCTTCTCTCAGTACGGCGCAGCTGCAGCGCCATGCCCAATGGCAGCGCGCTTTCGTTGTGGCGATGGGCTGCCTCTGGTTGTTGGCATTTGCCACCGGATGTGGAAGGAACACGAAGAATTGCAGTGCCTACGACGGCACGGTCCTTCCGGAAGTCACCGCTGTGGAGTGCGCTCCTGCTGCGGTGGATTGACCCTCAGAACTGGAAATAGATGAACGGCGTCCCTCCTGCGGAGAGGATGGCGTTGGCCAATATCACGGCGGCACTGCCGCAGGCGACCTTGATGGCAAAAGGAGCGCTGATGAAGGCTTGACGATATCCCGTCTTGATCCTGGTGGGCAAAAGGTGGATGATGTAGCCCAAGACCATGACGGCAAAGACGTGGCCGTAGTGCTCCACCACATGGGAGACGACGTTCCAGGGCGTGGCTTCCACAAGTTTTCCGAGTATCAACTGAGCGCTCATCCATTCCCCCGCGAGGTCGTGTTCCGTACCGAAGGATGCCCACGTCGTGTGGGAAGCACTGCGGAACCAGATGCGGGTAAAAGTGATGAAATGGAAGGTCAAGCCCACGGCCACAGCCCGCTTCCAGAAAGCATCCTTCTTTTCCCATGGGCTGATTTTCCGCCACAGCTTGTACACTGTGATGCCCAGCCCGTTGAGTCCTCCCCAGATGACGAAGTTCCAACCGGCGCCGTGCCATAGTCCCCCGAGGAGCATGGTCATCCAGATGTTGATGTTGGTTGTGACCCACCTGTGAAAGGTCGGAATGCGCCACATGGCAGCACCAGCGGCGAACAAAGTGGCGGCGAGGCCCGCGAGGAACCTTGGATCCGGCCACAACAGCACGACGAAGGTCAGCAGGAACAAGCCGCAGATGCCGGTGAACCAGGAGGCCTTCCGGTTGCCGCCCATCGGGATGTACAGATAGTCCTTCAGCCATCCCGATAGGCTCATGTGCCAGCGCTTCCAGAAGTTGCCACAGCTGTCCGCCTTGTAGGGGCTGTTGAAGTTCTGCGGCAGCCGGTAGCCCATCAGAAGGGCGACCCCGATGGCCATGTCCGTGTATCCGCTGAAGTCCGCATAGACCTGTAGGCTGTAGCCGTAGAGCGCCATGAGCACCTCGAATCCGCTGTGCGAGGCAGGATCCGCAAAGACGCGGTCATTGAAGTTCACGGCTATCCAGTCGGCCAACAGGACCTTTTTCAAGAGCCCGTTCAGGATCCAGAAACCCGCCTGTCCGATGGTTTCGCGGGTGACGGCCCGGGGCGAGAGGATCTGGGGAACGAATTCCGCGGCCCGCACGATGGGCCCCGCCACCAGTTGCGGGAAGAAGGACACGTA
>CALKUW010000283.1 GCA_937996585.1 uncultured Flavobacteriales bacterium | reverse complement strand
GAGATCATCGTGAACAGGCCGCGCTTGCGGTCCCCATCGCTGAAGGAGCGCCCGGAGGACATGCCGGTGAAGGCCTTGACAATGGACAGAACGAGGAGCACGAGTACCACCCAGCGCAGGGTGCCGTGCAGGTGTTGGATTCCGGTCAACATGGGGCGAAGATACGGGGGTACATTGCGCCCATGCAGTTGGACCTCCAAGGAAAACACGCCCTCGTTTGCGGGGCATCGCAGGGCATCGGCCTGGCCGCAGCCCGGGAGCTGGCCGCGCTGGGTGCGCGGTGCACCCTCATGGCGCGCAACGAATCCCGGCTCGAGGCAGCCGTGCAGACCCTTCCGGGAGAAGACCACGGTCTGGCCGTCGCGGACTTCTCGGATCCTGAAGCGGTATCAGCAGTGGCCGAAGGCGTGGCCTCCTCGAACCCCGTCGACATCCTCGTCAACAACACGGGCGGGCCTCCGGGCGGCCCGGCCCACGCTGCGGATCCCGGGGCCTACCTCGCGGCCTTCAGCCAGCACCTCATCTGCAACCAGCGCCTCGTTCAGGCAGTCCTGCCCGGTATGCGGGCGGCGGGTGGCGGACGCATCGTCAACGTCATCTCGACTTCCGTGAAGCAACCGCTGGACGGTCTGGGCGTATCCAATACGGTGCGGGGCGCCGTGGCCAATTGGGCGAAGACCCTGGCCAACGAGCTCGGCCCCGACGGCATCACCGTGAACAACGTGCTGCCCGGCGCCACACGGACGGCGCGCCTCGACCAGATCGCCGAATCCAAGGCCGCCAAGACAGGACAGGCCCCCGAGGCCGTGCTGGCGGCCATGGCCCAGGCCGTACCCTTGCGGCGGTTGGGCGAGGCGGAGGAAATCGGCGCCGCCATCGCCTTCCTCTGCAGTCCCGCGGCCGCCTACATCAGCGGCATCAACCTTCCGGTGGATGGTGGCAGGACGCGCTCCCTTTGAGTCAATGTGAGTCACGCCGAGTTCATCACCATCCCGCGCTGATAAACTTCGCACCGCAGAAAGAGGGACTGAAACCGCTTCAGCCTAATTTCGCACCGCACGTCAATCGAAACGTCACCTTATCGCATCATGGAACACCCCCGTGTCCAGGCGTTCATGGCAGAGGCCGGGCGCCGCAATCCCAACGAGCCGGAATTCCTGCAGGCCGTTGAAGAGGTCGCAGAGACCGTCATTCCCTTCATTGAAGCCAATCCCAAGTATCAGGGTCACGCGCTGCTCGAGCGCATGATCGAGCCGGAGCGCGTCATCTCCTTCCGCGTGCCGTGGACGGACGACGAGGGCCACATCCGGGTCAACCGGGGCTACCGTGTGGAATTCAACTCCGCCATCGGCCCCTACAAGGGTGGCCTGCGCTTCCATCCGAGCGTCAACCTGAGCATCCTCAAGTTCCTCGGCTTCGAGCAGGTCTTCAAGAACAGCCTCACGACGCTGCCCATGGGCGGTGGAAAGGGCGGATCCGATTTCGATCCCAAGGGCAAATCCGATGCCGAGGTGATGCGCTTCTGCCAGAGTTTCATGACGGAGTTGTCCCGCCACATCGGCCCGGACACCGACGTTCCTGCCGGCGACATCGGCGTGGGCGGTCGGGAGATCGGCTACATGTTCGGCCAGTACAAGCGCCTGCGCAACGAGTTCACCGGGGTCCTGACGGGCAAGAAGCCCGCGTGGGGCGGTTCCCTCATCCGTCCGGAGGCGACGGGCTATGGTGCCACCTACTTCATGGCCGAGATGCTCGCGACCAAAGACGACGGAATCGACGGCAAGACGGTGGTCATCAGTGGGTCGGGCAATGTGGCCCTGCATGCGGCCGAGAAGTGCCTGCGCCTCGGTGGCAAGGTGGTCGCCCTGAGTGACAGCAAGGGCAGCATTCATGACCCGGCCGGACTGACCGAGGAGAAGCTCGCGTGGATCAAGGACCTCAAGGAGGTGCGGCGCGGCCGGATCAAGGAGTACGCCGACGCCTTCGACGGCGTCACCTTCCGGGAAGGACAGGACCCATGGGACCTGGCCTGTGACCTCGCTTTCCCCTGCGCCACGCAGAATGAGCTCGACGGTGCGGAAGCCGCCACCCTCGTGGCCAACGGCTGCAAGGCCGTCGCAGAAGGAGCCAACATGCCGTGTACGCCCGAAGCGGTGGAGGCTTTTCAGAAGGCGGGCGTCATGTTCGCGCCGGGCAAGGCGTCCAACGCGGGCGGTGTGGCCACCTCCGGCCTGGAGATGTCGCAGAACAGCCTCCGCATGTCCTGGACCTCCGAAGAGGTGGACGGCCACCTGCAGCGGATCATGAAGGACATCCACGCCCAATGCGTGAAGTACGGATCGCGCGCGGACGGCACCGTGGACTACGTGCAGGGCGCCAACATCGCTGGATTCGTGAAGGTGGCGGACGCCATGATCGACCAGGGGGTCGTCTGACACGGCAGTCTAAGTAGGTCTTACAGCTTGTCGGCAAGGGACTACATCCGGTAGGATTGGGGGTCTTACAATGGGGGCGGAAGTATCGCCCTACGTTTGAAATGTCAACGGCACGCATTCAAGCCGTTGGTGCCACGAGGCAAGCGTGGCAGGCAAGC
>CALKUW010000282.1 GCA_937996585.1 uncultured Flavobacteriales bacterium | reverse complement strand
AAATTTGAGGCGCTCCCCGTGCAGGGCATTGCGGCGGCGGCGGTAGATGACCTCCCGCTGGCTGTTCATCACGTCGTCATACTCGAGCAGGCGCTTCCGGATGCCAAAGTTGTTCTCCTCCACCTTGCGCTGGGCGCGCTCGATGGACTTCGTGATCATCGAATGCTGGATGACCTCGCCCTCCTGGTGACCGAGGCGGTCCATCATCTTGGACACGCGCTCGCTCTGGAAAAGGCGCATCAAATCGTCTTCGAGGGAGACGTAGAATTGGCTGCTGCCCGGGTCGCCCTGACGCCCGGAACGGCCGCGCAACTGGCGGTCCACCCGTCGACTGTCATGCCGCTCCGTGCCGATGATCGCCAGACCGCCGGCAGCCTTGACCTCATCGGTCAGCTTGATGTCGGTTCCCCGACCCGCCATGTTGGTCGCGATCGTCACCGCGCCCGGCTGACCCGCTTTGGCTACCACCTCGGCCTCGGCCTGGTGTCGCTTCGCGTTGAGCACCTGATGCTCGATCTTCCGGATGTCCAGCATGCGGCTCAGCAGTTCGCTGACCTCGACGGTCGTGGTGCCGACCAGCACGGGCCGTCCCGCATCACGCAGCTTGACCACATCGTCGATCACCGCGTTGAACTTCTCACGCTTCGTTTTGAAGACCAGGTCGTCCTCGTCCTTCCTTGCGATGGGCCGGTTGGTCGGGATGGACATGACATCCAGCTTGTAGATGTCCCACAGCTCCTGCGCCTCCGTCTCTGCGGTACCCGTCATGCCGGCGAGCTTGTGGTACATCCGGAAATAGTTCTGCAGGGTAATGGTCGCATAGGTCTGCGTGGCCGCCTCGATCTTGACCCCCTCCTTGGCCTCGATGGCCTGGTGCAATCCGTCACTGTAGCGCCGGCCCTCCATGATCCGGCCCGTCTGCTCGTCGACAATCTTGACCTTGTTGTCCATCACCACATAGTCAACGTCCTTCTCGAAGAGCGCATAGGACTTGAGGAGCTGGTTCATCGTGTGGAGACGGGCCGACTTCACGGCCTGCTCGCGAAAGAGCGCCTCCCGCATCTCCTGCTTCACCGCATCCGAATCCCCCGAAGCGTCGATCTCGACCAGCGTCGAAGGCACGTCGGGCATGGTGAAGAAATGGTCGTCCTCCATGTTGGCCGTCAGGGTGGCGATGCCCTTCTCCGTCAGCTCCACCTGGTTCTGCTTCTCGTCGATGACGAAGTAGAGTTCCTCGTCGGCCTCCGGCATCATGCGCTTGTTGTCCTGGAGGTAGTATGCCTCCGTCTTGAGCATCTGCTGGCGCATGCCCTCCTCACTCAGGAACTTGATGAGCGACTTGGTCTTGGGCAGGCCGCGATAGGCGCGGAACAGGGCGAGTCCCCCCGTCCGGATGGTCTCCTTGTCGGCGCCATCGGTACCGAGCTTCTTCTTGGCCTCGGTAATGAATCCATTGACCGTCTGGCGCTGCTTCTGGACGAGCTGCACCACCTTGGGCTTGAGCTGGTCGAACTCGTGTTCATCGCCCTTGGGCGTAGGACCGGAAATGATGAGCGGCGTCCGGGCCTCGTCGATCAGGACACTGTCCACCTCGTCGACGATGGCGTAATGGTGCTTCCGCTGGACGAGCTGGTCCGGCCGCATCGCCATGTTGTCCCGGAGATAATCGAAGCCGAATTCGTTGTTCGTACCGTAGACGATGTCGCACTTGTAAGCGTTGCGACGCTGCTCGGAGTTGGGCTGGTGCCGGTCGATGCAGTCGATGGTCAGGCCGTGGAACTGGAAGATGGGGCCCATCCATTCGGCGTCCCGCCGGGCGAGATAGTCGTTGACCGTCACGAGGTGCACACCCCGCCCGGTCAGAGCATTCAGGAAGACGGGCAGCGTGGCCACAAGCGTCTTGCCCTCACCGGTCTGCATCTCCGCCACCTTGCCCCGGTGCAATGCGACCCCGCCGATGAGCTGAACGTCGTAGTGCACCATGTTCCACTCCACCTTGGAACCGGCCGCCATCCACTCGCGGGCCCAGAAGGCCTTGTCGCCGTCAATCCGCACGAAGTCGCGGTTGGCCGCAAGGTCCCGGTCATGGTCCATGGCCATCACTTCCACCTCACCATCGGCAGCAAAACGGCTGGCGGTCTCCTTGAGCAGGGCAAAGGCCTCGGGCAGCACCTCCTCGAGCACGGTTTCCAATGCGGCGTCGATCTCCTTTTCCAGGCTGTCGACCCGATCGTACAGGACCTCCTTCGCTTCAAACGACATGGTCGGGTTGGTGGCCGCCTGGGCCTTGAGCTCATTGGATTCCTGCACCGCATCCTCGACGTGGGCGAGGATCCTGGTCCGCAACTGTCCACAGCGCTCGCGCAGTCCATCGGCCGACAGCCCCGCCATCTCGGAGGCATGGGCGTGGATGGCATCGATGGCCGGTTGAATGGCTTGGACGTCGGATGCGGCCTTGTCTCCGACGAGGCGCTTGACGATCTTGTTGAAGGCTCCAATCATGGGTGCTGCGTGCCCCCTTTTCCGTCATGATGAAAACAAGCAAAAGACGCAAGGGGTGTGGACAAAATTAAGGCGTGGAACCGGGCCCGGCACTGCCAAACATTGTTTCGAAATCCACTGCTCGTGGGCTTTCCCGGGGCCCTCGAATCTGTGGAAATTTCCATACCCCCGACACGGGGGCCCACTCCCCTTTCCACAATACAAAACACTGAAAAACAATGACAAAGAGCCGGGTTTCACCTCCGTGTTGACAATTACACCCATGTGTTCATGGATTCCGATTGCCGTTGAAGAATGCCCTCTGCAGTTTTGAAGTCCGTCTTTTCCAATCGGGAAAAACGGGACCGTGAGAAAGTCCTTTATTCAACCCTCCACCACCACGACCCTATGATCGACGAGCAGCTCGGCAACACCGAAGACCCCCAGAACGAAATGATCGCTGAATCCACCGAGGAAACGCAGGGTCAAATGTCCATTGATGCCGTTCTGCCGGAGAACACGGAGGTGACCGAACCGATCCTCGAGGACAACCCCAACCGGTTCGTCCTCTTCCCCATCCAGCACGACGACATCTGGAACTTCTACAAGAAGTCGGAGGCCAGTTTCTGGACGGCTGAGGAGATCGACCTCGCGGCGGACATCGTGGATTGGAATGAGAAGCTCAACGACAACGAGCGCTACTTCATCAAGCACATCCTCGCCTTCTTCGCCGCGTCCGATGGCATCGTGAACGAGAACCTCGCCGAGAACTTCGTGGCCGAGGTGCAGTACACGGAAGCCAAGTTCTTCTATGGCTTCCAGATCATGATGGAGAACATCCACTCGGAGACCTACTCCCTGTTGATCGACACCTACATCAAGGACAAGGAGGAGAAGAACAAGCTCTTCAACGCCATCGAGACCCTCGACTGCGTCAAGAAGAAAGCCGACTGGGCCCTCGAGTGGATCGAGAACGGCAGCTTCGCCGAGCGCATCGTCGCCTTCGCCGCCGTGGAGGGCATCTTCTTCAGCGGCAGCTTCTGCTCCATCTTCTGGCTCAAGAAGCGCGGCCTCATGCCGGGCCTGAGCTTCTCCAACGAACTCATCTCCCGCGACGAGGGCATGCACTGCGATTTCGCTTGCCTGCTCTACACCCGCCACCTCGTCAACAAGCTGCCGAAGTCCACCATCGAGAAAATCATCCGCGACGCGGTCGACATCGAGAAGGAGTTCATCTGCGACGCCCTCCCTGTCCGCCTCATCGGCATGAATGCCGACCT
>CALKUW010000281.1 GCA_937996585.1 uncultured Flavobacteriales bacterium | reverse complement strand
GACCTCGACGGCAATGGCATTTGTGACTCCGACGAAGTGTTGGGGTGCACGGAGCCCTCGGCGGACAACTTCAATCCCGACGCCAATGTGGATGATGGAAGCTGCATCATCGCGGGTTGCACCGACCCCCTGGCCGACAACTACAACCCAGACGCCACGGACGACGACGACAGCTGCCTTTTCGAAGGCTGCACCGATCCGGAAGCCTCCAACTACGACGAGACAGCACTGGATGATGATGGCAGCTGCACCTATCCCGGCTGCACCGATCCGGATGCGTGGAACTACGACGTAGGAGCCAACCTCGATGATGGAAGCTGCCAGGCCAATGCCTGCGGCGTGGAGGGCACATTGGTCCTGACCACCTCATTTGATTTCGCGCCCTCCATCGTGACCATTCCCACCGGTGGCACGGTCGTGTGGCAGAACATGTCGGATGGTGCGTTGCACAACGTCAATGGCGACGTCGATTCCCAAACGGGGCTTCCATTCGGCAATCCCCAGGCCTTCATGCTGATGTCCGTCGCGGGTACCACACAGGGCAGTTGTATCGGCAGCTTCACCTTCACCGTACCTGGCGTGTACCAATACGACTGCTCCATTGGAAACCATGCCGAGCTCGGCATGACGGGCACCATCTTCGTGGGAACCGGTGGATGCACCGACCCGACGGCAGCCAATTACCTCCCTTCAGCTGACTATGACAATGGCATCTGCCTATACTGGGGATGCACGGATCTGACAGCTTGCAACTACGATCCGGAGGCCGACGTTCCCAACGGCTCCTGCGTCTTTGCGGATGGCCCATGCGAAGCGTGCGATGGCGCCGGCGGCGTGGTCGAACTCGATGCCGATGGCGACGGCGTATGCGACGGCGATGAAACCACTGGTTGCACGGACGCATTGGCCTGCAACTACGACAGCACTTCCACCACGGATACCGACAATACCCTCTGCCAATACCCGGAAACGGACTGCGCTACATGCTCAGGTGAACAGGACGGCACCGGATCGGTCATCGCCAACGACGATGATGGCGATGGCATCTGCAATGACGACGAACTGGCAGGTTGCACGGATTCCCTGGCCTGCAACTTCAATGAGAACGCCACCGACGACGATGGCTCATGCGTCCTGGCCGATGGAAACTGTGAAATCTGCTTCGGAGATTCCGTTGTGGTGCTGGACAGCGATGGTGACGGCATTTGCAACAACGATGAGGTCGCCGGCTGCACGGACGAAACGGCCTGCAACTTCGATGCCACTGCAACGGATGACGACGGCAACTGCACCTTCACGGATGGCATTTGTGACACTTGTGTCGATGGCATCGTGGTGGACAATGACACCGACAACGACGGCGTTTGTGACGCAGATGAAGTGGCCGGCTGCACCGACAGCCTCGCCTGCAACTTCAACCCGACCTTTACGGATGACGATGGATCCTGCGTGTTCCTCGAATTGCCGTGTGAGACCTGTGAAGATGGCAGCATCATCGCCAACGATGACGATGGCGATGGCGTCTGCAATGCCGATGAAATCATTGGATGTCAGGACAGCACAGCGTGCAACTACGACGAACTCGCCACGGATGCCGGCGACTGCACCTTCACCGACGGCATCTGCCAGACCTGTGAGGAGGGGCTCATCGTGGACAACGATGACGACGGAGACGGCGTCTGCAATGCCGATGAGATCATCGGCTGTCAGGACACCCTTGCCTGCAACTTCGACGCCCTTGCCACGGATTCCGACTCGACGCTCTGTGTCTTTGCCCTCCAGGACTGCGAGTCCTGCCTCGACGGAGACGTCACACTGAATGACGCGGACGGGGACGGCATTTGTGACGGTGACGAAATCGTGGGCTGCACCGACTCCACGGCATGCAATTTCAATGGCGCAGCCACCGACAGCGACAGCACGCTCTGCACCTTTATCGATGGCTTCTGTGACACGTGTGTTGACGGCGAGGTCGTTGACAATGACGCGGACGACGATGGCATCTGCGATGCGGATGAAATTCCCGGTTGCACCGATGCGCTCGCTTGCAACTATGACAGCCTCGCCACGGACGACGATGGCAACTGCGCATTCGCCGAGTTCCCATGTGAATCCTGCGAAGACCTCGTAGTCGTGTTGAATGATGCGGACGGCGATGGTGTGTGTGACCCGGATGAAGTCCTGGGCTGCACCGATCCGCTGGCCTGCAACTACGACAGCACGAGCACGACCGACACGGACAACACGCTCTGCGCCTACGTCGAAACGGCCTGTGCGACATGCTCCGGTGAACAAGACGGCTCAGGTACAGTCATCGCCAACGATGACGACGGGGACGGTGTGTGCAACGCCGACGAAATCCCAGGCTGCACGGACGTGCTCGCCTGCAACTTCGACTCCCTTGCCACGGAAGACGATGACAACTGCGAATACCTCGACGCCCTCGATGTCTGCGGCGGACTCTGCCCGTCTGACATGGACAATGATGGCATCTGCGATGATGATGACGCCTGTGTAGGCCAATACGATGCCTTGGGCATCTGCAATGGAACTTGCCCCGCGGACATCGATGGGGACGGCGTGTGCGACAATGCCGAAATCTTCGGGTGCACGGACCCACTGGCCTGCAACTACGACTCGCTCGCCACGGAGGAGGACGATTCGTGCCTCGCCCTGGACGCCCTGGACGTCTGCGGTGGTGACTGTGCCGAAGACGCGGACGCAGATGGCATCTGCGATGATGTGGATGACTGCATTGGCACCCTCGACGCCCTGGGCGTATGCAACGGGAGCTGCGCTGCGGATGTGGACGGCGACGGCGTCTGCGACACGGATGAGATTCCCGGTTGTACCGACCCGTTGGCGTGCAACTTCGATTCCCTGGCGACCGACGATGACGGAAGCTGCACCCAATTGGATGCCATCGATGTCTGCGGTGGAGATTGCGAGGCCGATGAGGACGGGGATGGCATCTGTGACGACGTCGACGCCTGCGTAGGACAGTTCGATGCCCTCGGTGATTGCAATGGTGGCTGCGCCGCCGACGTTGACAATGACGAGATCTGCGACGACGAGGATCCCTGCGTCGGTCAATATGACGCGCTCGGAATCTGCAATGGCGGATGCCCGTCCGACTTTGACAACGACGGCGTTTGCGACAATGCGGAGATCCTGGGATGTACGGACACCACGGCCTGCAACTTCAACCCGCTGGCCACCGAGGAGGATGGCTCCTGCCAGCAACTCGACGCCCTGAATGAATGCGGAGGAATCTGTTCTGCTGACGAGGATGGGGACGGCATTTGCGACGACGTGGACGACTGCGTGGGGGAGCTGGATGTCCTGGGCGTCTGCAACGGCGGATGCGAAGCCGACACCGATGGTGATGGCATTTGCGACACGGACGAAGTCGCGGGCTGCACCGACGAAAATGCCTGCAACTACAATCCGGACGCTACCGACGATGATGGCTCCTGCACTGTGGAGGACGCCATTGGAGAATGTGGTGGCTCCTGTTCATGTGACCAGAATGCCAACGGCATCTGCGATGACGACGAACTGGCTTGCCCCGACTTCAATGGCAACAGCATCTGCGACGGAGATGAAGTGTTCGGTTGCACCTATGCGGACGCCTGCAACTACGATGAGCTCGCCACGGCCGATGATGGAACCTGCTTCTACGCGGTTCATGGCTTCGATTGCGAAGGCAACAACATCGACGCGGATGAACTCTTCTACGGATGCACGTATGAGGAGGCCATCAACTACAGCGCGGCTGCTGACCTGGACAACGGTTCCTGCGTGTTCCTCGACGTCATCACGGGCATCGGCCCCTGTTACTTCGACGTCACCAACGACGGCATCGTCAATACGCCCGACCTGCTCATCCTGCTGCAGTACTGGGAGGCGACCTGCGTCGAATAACCGTACTTGAACACCTTACGAAGGAGAAAGCCGCGCCGACAACAGCGCGGCTTTTTTCTGGCACCTCAGTGGATCACCGCCGCGAGCGCTCCATCTCCTGACGGGTCAAGATCTCGGAGATCTGCTCGGCGCCCACTTGCTTGGCAATGACCCGCTTGTCCCTGTCGAGCAGGAACATCTTGGGCGTGGCATACACATCGAACGTCGTCCGGAAATTCAGGCTCTGCAAAGTGGTCACACCCGCCACGATGAGGGCTGTAGCACTGTCTGCCGCATTGATCTGGGGATTGTCTGAAACGTGGATCCAATCCTTGATATCCTTCTCCCGGACGAATTCCAACCAGGGCTCCGGCTCGAAATCATTGCCGATGGCATAGATCTCCAGTCCCTTGGGGTGCCACTCCGCGTAAAGCTCCTCCAGCTTGGGCATCTCCTTCTTGCAGTGACCGCAGGTGGACTCCCAGATGGAAACGAGCGTGTATTCGGCCTCCACATCATACAGGCTGACCCACTTCTGCTGAGAAGTATCGGGCAGGATGATGTTGGGGATCCGGTTGCCACACAGCGAATAACGCAGGTCCTCGGCACGGTCCACCACCTTCTTCAGCTGATCCTCACTCAGCCAATCAGCGCGTCCCGATGCATAGTAACGGTCGACGAGGTCGACGAAGACCTTGTCCATGCACATGACCTGGCTCTTCTCCGCGGAGAACGTAAAGAAGTGGACCAGGTATTTGAACATATCCGGGTCTCCCGCCGCGCGTTCGATCAGCTTGTTCACCTCCACCAGGGCCGTGTCCGGCAGTTGCGGCATGACGCCGTTCCAGTATTGCTCGAGCAGGTTGTGCAGCGCCGGGTCCCGCACCAGGCGCCCGTCATTGAAGTCCACCCGATCCCAGTACATGCTCCGGAAACGGTAATAGCGCCAAAGCTGGGGATTCGCTGCATCGTAGGGCGCCTCGGGCACATCCGGTTCCCGCACCATCCGGATCATCTTGGCAAACAGGGTATTTCCATGCTCTTCCTGAAGGCGATCCTGCTCGGCTTCGACCTGCAGGTTGAGCACCTCGAGGTCCTGGGTCAATTGCATGCGCTCCGCCTCCGTCAGGGTCGAATCCTTGGCCCGCGCATCGATGGGACCACGCTTCTCCCGCATTTTCTGGATGAAACCGAGGTATTCGTAGAACAGCTGGGTGTCCTCGCCTTCCTTGACCACCACACTGCCAGGAAGGTTGGCGACATCCGCCGTCAATTCCACAGCATCTCCGGTCACGACCAATTCAATGAACCCGTTCTGCGGTAGCACAAGACCATATTTGCCACCCTTGTCGGGGGTAGGAGAGGCGTATTCGAAACGCCCCTTGCTCCCCACCACCGCCGTATCGGCGTAGTACATCTTGTTGCCGTAGTAGTTGGCGAGGTAGATCGTGTCGCCTTCGGACAATCCAGCCACCTGGAACTTCAACATGGGGGACTGCGCGGACATGGCTTGGCCGCAAAGGAGCA
>CALKUW010000280.1 GCA_937996585.1 uncultured Flavobacteriales bacterium | reverse complement strand
GGAGGGGATTACGATGCCGATTCAACGGACCCCAAGGATCCGCGTTACATCGTGGGCAGTTCGGAAGTCAAGGCAAAGGGAGGCAAAGTGGCAACCATTGGGCTCGTCGCCGGACGCAGCACCACTGCGATCGCCGACAAGCTGAAGGGCTGAGACGCCACGAAAAAGGGGGCGCAAGGCCCCCTTCTCGATGAATTTCCGATCGGTTCAGACCGTCTCCTCCTCGAGGAACTTCGTCGTGAAGTCCCCACTGCGGAAGCGCTCGTGGCGCATCAGCTTCTGGTGGAATGGAATGGTGGTCTTCACCCCTTCAATGATGTACTCATCGAGGGCGCGCTGCATCTTGGTGATGGCCTCCTCTCTAGTCTGGGCGACTACGATGAGCTTGGCGACCATGCTGTCGTAATGCGGTGGAATGCGGTAGCCCGCATACACGTGGGTATCGATGCGGATGCCATGGCCACCGGGTCCGTGGTAATCGGTGACCGTACCGGGGCTCGGCGCGAAGTTCCGATCGGGATCCTCGGCGTTGATCCGGCACTGAATGGCGTGCATTTTGGGATAGTAATTCCTCCCGG
Organism: uncultured Flavobacteriales bacterium; assembly: GCA_937996585.1. Classification (GTDB taxonomy): domain Bacteria; phylum Bacteroidota; class Bacteroidia; order Flavobacteriales_D; family Sanyastnellaceae; genus UBA8752. The sequence goes on along the minus strand of CALKUW010000280.1, from coordinate 18,641 downwards.
AAATGGGGCTGCCATGGGCGAGCTTGATCTGCTCCTTGATGAGGTCGTAGTCGACCACCTCCTCGGTGATGGTGTGTTCTACCTGGATCCGGGTGTTCATTTCCATGAAGTAGAAATTCCGGTCGGCATCGACCAAGAATTCCACCGTTCCGACACCCTCGTACTTCACGGCCTCACCCGCTGCGATGGCCGACTGCCCCATTTTCTCACGGAGGTCGTCCGTCATGAAGGGAGAGGGCGTTTCTTCGACCAGCTTTTGGTGCCGGCGCTGGATGGAGCAATCGCGCTCGGACAGGTGGCAGCACTTTCCGTTGCGGTCACCGGCGATCTGAATTTCGATGTGGCGCGGCTCCGTCACGAATTTCTCCATGTACATGCCGTCGTTGCCAAAGGCCGCACCGGCCTCTCGCCGCGTGGAATCCCAACCTTCGGCGGTCTCCGCGTCGTCCTTGCACATGCGCATGCCGCGTCCGCCGCCTCCAGCAGTGGCCTTGAGCATGATGGGGTACCCGATTTCCTTGGCGCACGCAAGCGCGTCTTCGAGGCTCTCCAGGATGCCCTCACTGCCGGGAATCGTCGGCACGCCGGCCGCCTTCATCGTGGCCTTGGCAGAGGCCTTGTCGCCCATCGCCTCGATCATTTCGGGCGAAGCCCCGATGAACTTGATGTCATTTTCCTGACAGACGCGCGAGAATTGTGCGTTTTCAGACAAGAAGCCATAGCCGGGATGGATGGCATCTGCATTCGTGATCTCCGCTGCCGCGATGATATTGGGAATGTTGAGGTAGCTCTGTGCGCTTTGCGGCGGACCGATACAGACCGCCTCATCGGCGAAGCGGACATGCAGGCTTTCGGCGTCCGCAGTCGAGTAGACGGCCACTGTCTTGATGCCCATTTCCTTGCAGGTACGGATGACCCTCAAGGCGATTTCACCGCGGTTGGCGATCAGGATTTTCTTGAACATGTCGTGAATCGATGAGGTGCGTGGGCGTCAGGCCGGCTCCACGAGGAAGAGGGGCTGGTCATATTCGACCGGGCTGTTGTCGTCCACGAGGATCTTGACAATGCGGCCCGAAACTTCGCTTTCGATTTCGTTGAAGAGCTTCATGGCCTCGATGGTACACACGGTATCACCGACTTTGACCGCAGACCCAACTTCCACAAAGTTGTCTTTGTCTGGGGATGGCTTGCGGTAGAACGTACCGATCATCGGACTCTTGATTTCGATGAGGCCGGCGTCGGCGTTGGCGGCGGGTGCTGCCTCAGGCGCGGGTGCTGCTGGAGCGGGAGCTGGCGCAGGCGCTGCTGGCGCAGGGGCAGCCATGGGTGCGGGTGCCATTTGGACTGGCATCTGCATCCCGGCAGGCATGGCCACGTGCATAGCTTGGGGCGCCTCCTGGTAGGCCGCAGCCTTCCCGCGCTTGTTGGTGTTTCCGACGCTCTTGATGGTGATCTTGAAGTCCTTGCGTTCAATCTCGACTTCATTGACGCCTGACTTGGCGACGAACTTGATCAAATCCTGTATTTCTTCCTGGGTCATGGCCTGGTTGAATTGGTGGACCGGTGGTTTCTGCGGGGGCAAAGTAACCGGAAAAATGATGGGGGTCCGCTTTGGGTCGCGGTCATTCGGCTTTAGAGGTGGGCTCCATTGCCCATTTCAGCCAAATGCTGCCCCACGTAAAGCCCCCTCCAAAGCTGCTGAGAATGAGGTTTTCTCCTGGGGTCAGCCTGTTGGCCCATTCCCACAAACACAAGGGAATGGTGGCGGCTGTGGTGTTGCCGTATTTCTGGATGTTGATCATCACCTTCTCCTTGCCCACGCCCATGCGGTTGGCGGTGGCATCGATGATGCGCATGTTGGCTTGGTGGGGAACGAGCCAGGAAACATCGTCTGCTGACAGGCCGTTGCGCTCCATGATTTCATAGCTCACATCGGCCATAGAGGTGACGGCTGCTTTGAAGACGGGTTTGCCGTCTTGCTCTATGTAGTGCATGCCGGCAGCCACGGTTTCTGCACTTGCAGGGTTGAGCGAGCCACCGCCTTGCATGCGGAGGAATTCCGCTCCGGCACCATCGCTGCGGAGGATGGCGTCTTGGATCCCGGTTTCTCCCGACGGATCCGCTTCGAGGAGCACGCCCGCAGCGGCATCGCCAAACAGGACGCAGGTGGTCCGGTCGGTGTAGTCCACAATGCTGCTCATCTTGTCCGAGCCGATCACCGCCACCCGCTTGTGGGTTCCGTTGCTGATGAACTGCTCGCCGGTCCGCAACGCGAAGAGGAATCCACTGCAGGCCGCACTGAGGTCAAAGCCCCAAGCGTTGGTCGCACCGGATTTGAAGCAGGCCAGCTGCGCCGTGGAAGGGAAAAACATGTCCGGCGTCACGGTGGCGACAATCACCACATCAATGGTGTCCGGGGAAATGCCGCGCTGGGCGCACAGGCCTTTGATGACCTCTGCGACCATGTCGGAGGTCGCCTTGGTTGGATCCTTGAGGATGCGCCGTTCGGAAATGCCGGTCCGCGACCGGATCCATTCGTCGTTGGTGTCGACCATCTTTTCGAGGTCGGCATTGGTCAACTTGTCGGCGGGCAGCCAGCCGTGTACAGCAGTGACGGCAGCGGATTGGAGTGAGCTCATCTTGCGATGTGTTGTCCTGATTACTTGAAGGTGCCGCCGAAATTAGTGCGCTCCGCCCCCTTGCCGGGTGGGCATCTGGTTCACGAGCCACGGCAGTATGTGGAAAAACCCGCTTCAGCCGAGGGCCGGGCGGGTTTCAAAAAAAAGGATCAACGGAAAATCAGGCTTCAGCGCCTTCTTTTTCCATGACCACGCGGCCCTTGTAATAGAGCTTGCCCTCATACCAGTGGGCGCGGTGGAACATGTGGGCCTGTCCGGTTGTGGAACAGGAGGACACGTTGGGCGTTTCAGCCTTGTAGTGCGTCCGGCGCTTGCGGGAGCGCGTCTTGCTCTGGCGTCGCTTGGGATGTGCCATGGTCGTATGGTTGTTCCTCGGCGCTTGCGCGCTTCGGGGTCAATGTTTTCAGTTCAATGTTTCGCCTCGTTCTTCCCTTCGTCCTCTTCGGATGGCGTCGAGGACAAGCCCTTCAACGCGGCCCACCTCGGATCTACCTCCTCCTGCACTTCATCCTCCTCCGCATCCGGGGCGTGGTCCACGCTGCCCGTCAACCACCGCACGACGCGGGGGTCGCATTCCTCCTCTTCCTCGTGAACCCGCCGCAGGGGCAGCCCCAACACTGTGGATTCGTAGAGGAACTCGCGGACGTCAAGCAGGTGTTCCGCCGGACCCAGGACGAAAATGTCGTCGTCGGTCCGGTGGGTGTGCTCACCGAATTTCACCACGTAGCGCACGCGGTGATCCAGTGCCAGCTTCAGGGGCGCGTTGCAACGGTCACAGGCCGAAACCACGCTTCCCGTCACATGGACGTCAAAGTGCATCATTCCTTCGAACCTGTCGAGCTCCGTTTCTGCTGTAATGTCAGCGTCCGTGAAGCCTTCCGGCTCGAATTCCGAAAAGAACGCCCCGTCCAGCCGGAAGTCGAATGTGTGCCTTCCGATGCCCAGTCCCGTGTAGGGAATTTCGAATTCGGAAGTCGCGCGCATGCGTCACCCCAGCTTTGAGGGGGGGCAAAGGTACGGTTTTCGGTGCAATCCCATCGCACCGCCTTCGCGCATCAGAATCGCTCGCGTTCCCAATGCTTTTTGGAGGCCACCGGAAGGGGGTTCGCGGTCATGTCCCTATGCTCCTTCCGCTGCTTCCGGATGTCCGCAGCCATCCAGCAGGCGGCACGGAGGCTTTCCCCATCTGCGAGGCCCTTGCCGGCGATATCGAAAGCCGTGCCGTGGTCGGGACTGGTGCGGACGATGGGCAGACCGGCGGTGAAATTCACCCCCTGCCCGAAGGACAGGCTCTTGAAGGGGACGAGGCCCTGGTCGTGGTACATCGCGAGCACCCCGTCGAAGTGCTTGAAGTCGCCGCTGCCGAAGAACCCGTCGGCGCCGAAAGGTCCGCTCACCTTCAACCCCTGTTCCTGCATGGCCCGGACGGCGGGCAGGATGATGGTTTTCTCCTCCTCGCCGATGAGGCCGTTGTCACCGGCATGGGGGTTGAGCCCCAGGACGGCGATGCGCGGCGTGGCGATCCCGAAGTCGCGAGCGAGGCTCTCGTTCAGCATGTTGCCGTACTGCACGATCCTGTCCTTGGAGAGGTGGGCGGCGACATCCTTGAGTGCCACGTGCCCCGTGACCACCCCCACGCGGAGCGCATCCGAGGCGAGGATCATGAGCACGTGTTCGACATCCGCCTTTTTGGCCAGGTATTCCGTGTGCCCGGGGAATTTGAACTGGCTGCTCTGTATGGTGTCCTTGTTGATGGGGGCTGTGACCAGCACGTCCACCTTGGTGGCGGCGAGGTCTTGCACCGCTGCCTCCAGGCTGAGCCGGGCAAATTCCCCGGCGTCCGGGTGGGGTTGGCCCCAATCGGGCGTGGGGAGGGTCGGCGCGATGTCGACGCAATGCAGGGAACCCGGTCGGGCATCCGCCGCATCCTCCACTCCGGTGATGTCCACTTGCACTTCGAAATGCTGTGCCTGTTCGCGCAGGGCACCGACATGTCCGTAGACCACAGGGAGGATGTCATCGAACATCCGGGGGTCGGCAAAGGCCTTCAGGATGCATTCAGACCCAATGCCGTGTGGGTCCCCCCACGTGATGCCGATCCGAACGGGTTTGCTCTTCGCCATGGATGCGAAGGTAGCACCGGGCGGTGCCGGATGGGGCCCCTACAGGACATCGGAAAGGGGGGAATTTTTGCACTTGTCACCATGTGCAAGCCCGTGCACCGTTCTAACTTTGAGATGTTCATGCGGTTCCTGCTTCCCCTCCTGATTTTCTGCCTGGGCGCAGCATTGGAAGCAGGAGCGACGCACAACAGGGCGGGGGAGATCACCTACCGCCACCTCTCCGGTTCCACGTACGAGGTCACCATCACCACCTACACCCGGGCGAGCGTGGTGGCGGACCGGCCCTACCTGAACATCCGCTGGGGAGATGAGGGGCTCGAGAGCGGCCAGGACAGCCTGCCCCGCATCAACGGTCCGATCGATCCCATCGGCCAGCACGTCGGTGAGATCATCGAGGGCGACATCCGGCTCAACATCTACGTCGGCACCCACACCTATCCGGGGCCGGGGGCCTACTCCCTGATGGTGGAAGACCCCAACCGCAACGCCGACATCCAGAACATACCGGGGTCCGTGGACGTCCCATTCTGCATCACCAGCCTGCTGATCATCGATGCCCAGGCAGGCCACAACAACAGTCCTCTGCTCCTCGCCCCCGCCGTGGAGAATGCGTGCATCAACCAACGGTGGGAGCACAACCCGGGAGCCTACGATGCGGACGGTGATTCGCTCACCTACGACCTCATTCCCTGCGCGGGATTCGATTGCCTGCCCATCCAGAATTTCGTGCAGCCCAACGAGGTGGAGGGCGCCGGCGGCGAATTCTACGTCGAGCCCTTGACCGGCACGGTCGTCTGGGACGCGCCCGGCATGGCAGGTGAATTCAACATGGCCCTGCGCATCCGCGAATGGCGCGAGGTGCAGGGACAGTGGGTCATGGTCGGGGAGGTGATCCGCGACATGCAGATCAATGTGCAGGCCTGTGGGAACAACCCCCCGGTCGTGGAGGTGCCGCAGGACACGTGCATCCTTCAAGGCACGACGTTGAGCTTCAATGTGACGGCTTCAGATCCGGACGGCGACGATGTGACCGTAACGGTGGTGGGCGGTCCTGTGGACCAGCTGGACCCTTCCGCCAATTTTTCATGGAACCCCTTCACCGACGTCGGCGTGTTCACCTGGACGCCGGGGTGCGATGCGGTGCGCGAGGCGCCATACCAGCTCGTCTTCAAGGCGACGGATTCGGACTTCATCCCGCTGAGCGACGTGGCCACCGTTCAGGTGAGGGTCATTGCCCGCCCCGTTACGGAAACTGCAGCCGTCCCCATTGGCAATGCGGTGGAGGTGGACTGGTCGGTGCACCCCTGTGCGGACAGTTATTCTCCCGCCCTGCAGGCGGTCGGCGGCTATGAGGTCCACCGGCGGTTGGGACCGGGTTTCCCAGACCCTGCCTATTGCACGGTGGGCATGCCGGCAGATGCCGGCTACACGCAGATCGGGTTCGTGCAGGGCCTAGGCAGCAATGCGTTCCTGGACGTGGGTGCAGTCAGCTACGGGGCGCGCTACTGTTACCGCATCGTTGCGGTCATGCCGGATGGCGCCCGCGCACGGTTCGGTCCGGAAGCCTGTGCGGAGATCAACAAGGACATCCCCGTGATGACCGGTGCATCGGTGGAATTGCCGGATGTGGAATCGGGCGAGGTGGAAGTGCGCTGGTCACCACCGACCGATGCTGATACCGCCGAGGCGTTCCCAGGCCCCTACCGCTGCGTGGTCGAAGCCCGGCCCTCCGGAGGCGCAGAATGGACCGCCATCGGGGAGACCCCGACATCGACATGGCTGGGGTCGGTCGACACGGTCTTCATGCACACCGACATTGACAGCCAGGTGCCCATCTGGTCGTACCGGGTGACCGCCTGGAGCGGCGAGGATGTCATCGGCACCAGCGTGCCCGCACCGGTGCCGGAACTCCGCACCCAACCGGGTGACAACCGGGTGACCCTCACCGTCCCGGATGGTCGACCATGGGGCGATACGGCTTTCGTCTTCCACCGCGTGCTCCCGGACGGCAGCCTGTCGCTGCTCGATACCGCCCTTGTCCCGACCTACACCGACACGGCACTGGTCAACGGCACGGCCTACTGCTACCGCGTCCGCACCCTGGGCACCTATGGCACGGACGACATCCTCGACCCCATCGAAAATTGGAGTGCCATCCGGTGCGCCACCCCCTATGACCTCGATCCGCCCTGTCCGCCGGACTTCACGGTCACGGCCGATTGCGCCGAGGAGACGGTGACCCTTGAATGGTCCCGGCCGGATTGTGCCGACGACATCATGGGCTACCGCATTTACCGGTCGGACAGTCTGGACGCCCCCCTTGCCCTGCTGCTGGAGGTCGAGGGCCCCTTCGAAACCACCCGCACCCTGATGGCCGACGAGCTGGGCGGCTCCATCGCCGGTTGCTGGTCGCTGACCGCACTCGACAGCCTCATGCCCGGCCCCGATGGCACCCTGCGCCGGAACGAGAGCGCCATGGGGGATACGGTCTGCACGGACAACTGTCCCTTCTATTTCCTGCCCAACGTCTTCACCCCCAACCTCGACGGCAGCAACGACCTGTTCCGGCCCTTCCCCTGGAAGTTCGTGGACAGCGTGGACTTCAGGGTGTTCAACCGCTGGGGCGAACAGGTCTGGCGAACATCCGACCCCGACCTCGGTTGGGATGGCAGGCACATCGAGACGGGAGCACCGTGTGCGGATGGGGCCTATCAATACACCTGCACGGCCTTCACGCGGCGCCTGGAGGGCATCGTACCGGAGCGTTTTTCCGGCGCCATCCAGATGATCGGAGGACTGGCACCGAACAGCGAATGACCACAGGACCATGTTTACGGGCATCATAGAATCCATGGCGACCGTCAGGGCCATCCGCGAGGAGGGCACCAACCGTCATTTCACGCTCGAGGCGGAGATGGCCGCGGAGTTGAAGATCGACCAGAGCGTGGCCCACGATGGCGTCTGCCTCACGGTGGTGGCCATTGAAGGAAACACCTACACGGTCACCGCCGTGGAGGAGACGCTGGATCGCACCAACCTCGGCCATTGGGCCGTCGGCAGCATCGTCAACGTTGAGCGTTGCACCCGTGTGGGTGACCGCCTCGACGGGCACATCGTCCAGGGCCACGTTGACACCACGGCCGAAGTGCTGTCCATCGAGGACCGCGACGGCTCGTGGAACATCAAGTTCACCCACGCACCGGCTCCGCACCACCTCACGGTGGCCAAGGGGTCGATCACCGTGAATGGCGTCTCGCTGACCGTGGTCGATGCCGCTCCGGAGGGATTCAGCATCACCGTCATCCCCTACACCTGGGAGCACACCGGGTTCCATCGCCTGCAGCCGGGCGACCGCGTCAACCTCGAGTTCGATGTGGTGGGCAAATACGTGGCGGAACTCATGTCCCGCCGCTCCTGAACATGAGGCAGGTCGAGGCGGTCAGCGCTCTGCAGCGCCGCCGTCCTGTTGACCCTCCAGCGCACTGCGGAGGACGAAATTCTGTCCGAGGTAGACCTTCCGCACCTGGGGGTCCGCCGCCAGTTCCTCCGCCGTTCCGGCCTTGAGGATGCGGCCTTCGAACAGCAGGTAGGCGCGGTCCGTGATGTGCAGGGTCTCCTGCACGTTGTGGTCGGTGATGAGGATGCCGATGCCCTTGTTCCGGAGCTGGCCGACGATCTGCTGTATGTCCTCCACGGCGATGGGGTCGACGCCGGCAAAGGGCTCATCGAGCAGGATGAACTTCGGGTCGGCTGCCAGGGCCCGTGCAATCTCCGTGCGCCGCTTCTCTCCGCCGCTGAGGACGTCCCCGCGGTTCTTGCGGACATGGGTGAGTCCGAATTCCTCGAGCAACTCCTCCAGGCGCTGCTTTCGGTCGGCCGCATCGCGGCGGTGGAGTTCGAGGACGGCGAGGATGTTGTCCTCGACGCTGAGCTTCCGGAACACCGAGGGCTCCTGCGGCAGGTACCCGATGCCGCGCTGGGCGCGCCGGTACATGGGTTCGCGGGTGATGTCCCGCGCGGTTCCATCTTCTTCCGTCAGGGTGACATTGCCCGCATCGGGACGCACCAGACCGGTCACCATGTAGAAGGAGGTGGTCTTGCCCGCCCCGTTCGGACCGAGCAGGCCCACGACCTCACCGGTGCGGACCTCGAAGGACACTTCATCCACCACCTTCCGGCGGCCGTACTGCTTGACGATGCGGTCTGCGGTCAGCTTCATGGCTCCTGCGAATTTCGCTCCCCTCGGGCATGTTCCGCATCCGCGCGCTGTTGGCGCTTTTGAATGCGCCGGGCCTGCAGGATCCCGATTTCATACAAGCCGAGCACAGGCATGGAAACGAGCACCTGGCTCGTGATGTCGGGCGGGGTGATGATCGCCGCAATGATGAGGGTGACGACCAGGGTGTGCTTGCGGAATTTCCGGAGCGAGGCAGGTGTGACGAGGCCCAGCTTCGCCAGGAAATGGATGACGACGGGCACCTGGAAGATCAGGCCTGCGGCGAGGGTGATGCTGGCCACCGTCTTCAGGTAGCTCATGAGCGCAATGCGCGCCTGGACATCGCCGATCTCGTAATGCCCCAGGAATTGGAGGCTCAACGGCGCGATGACGAAATAACCGAAGCAGACGCCGAGGAAGAAGAGCACCGTCGCCGCCCAGGTGACCCCGCGGGCCGCTTTGGCCTCCGACCCGTGCAGTCCGGGCCGGATGAAGCGCCAAATCTGATGGAAGGTCAAGGGAAAGGAGACGATGAAGCCACCGATGGCGGAGACGAGGATATGCGCCGAGAAGTTGCCGAGCATCGTCGTGTTGATCAGCTCGTAGTTGACTTCCGTAACGCAAAGGCGGTCCCCGGCGCCAGTGAACCTTCCGAGGGCACACCACGCCCGGAAGGTGATGAAGTCCGGATTCCGCGGCGCGAAAATGAGCCGGTCGAAGACCCAGTCCTTCATCACGAAGAGGGTGATGGCCCCGCCCAGGATGCCGATGAGGGCAAAGAAGAGCCTCCGCCTCAGCTCTTCGAGGTGGTCCATGAAGCCCATCTCCGCTTCGTTCTCCCTGGGTCGTTCAGACATGGTCGTGGTCGTGGATCAGCGGATACCGGCGTCGATGAGCTGGTGCAGGTGGACGAAACCGATGAATCCACCGGCTGCATCGGTGACCACTACTTGAGAGATGCGGTGTTCTTCGAGCATGTTGAGCGCATCGATGGCCCGGGTCGTTGCTGGAAGGCAACGCGGCTCCTGATTCATGATGTCTGCAGCGGTCAGACCCGACCACGTTGCGGGGTCCCGCTCAAGGGCGCGCCGCAGATCGCCATCCGTGACGATGCCGACCGGATTGCGGTGGCCTTCTTTCGATTCAAGGACGGCAGCAGCACCCACCCGGCCAGCGGATACGGCAACAACCACCTCCCGGATGCCGGCAGCCGCATTGACCGTGACATCGGATTCCGCATCGACGAGATCGGCCAGCCTCAACAGCAATTGGCGCCCGAGGCTGCCACCGGGATGGGAGCGCGCGAAATCCTCACTGCTGAAACCGCGGGCTTCCATCAGCGCCATGGCGAGGGCATCGCCCATCGCGAGCTGGGCAGCGGAACTGTTGGTGGGCGCCAGGTCGTGCGGGCAGGCTTCCTGATCCACCGAAACGTCGAGCACCAACTTGGCGGCCCGGCCCACGGGGCTGTCGGGCCGGCCTACCATGGCCAGCACGGTGAGGTCTCGGGCGGCGAGCATGGGCAGAAGGCTGACGACTTCCGCAGTGGCACCGCTTTTCGATACGGTCATGACCACATCGCCGTCGGAGACGAGGCCAAGGTCGCCGTGCAGGGCATCGGCCGCATGCAGGAAGGCCGCAGAAGTACCGGTACTGTTCAGCGTGGCGACGGTCTTGCGGGCTACATCCGCACTCTTTCCTATACCGGTGAAGACCACTTTACCTCCCCGCCCGGTGCAAGCCAGAATATCCATGACTGCCTGCTCGAACCCCTCGTCCAGCCTGGATTCAAGCCGGCCGATGGCCTCCGCCTCGGCACGGATGGTTTTCCGCGCAGCTTGGAGCCAATTGGGGGAATCGGATGACGACGGCATCGAAGTCGGGGTTGTTTGCAAATCCTTGAGCACGATTGGGGGCTTTTTGGACCTCCGTAGCCTATATTGATAACGCCAAAGGTAGATGGAGACGCCTGTAGACCCTTTCCTCGACGCAGCTTCGCTCGTCGGATCATCCATTCATGATGGTCTAGCCCGATTCTTCGGCTTCAACCAGTTCAAGGGGGAGCAGGAAGAAATCGTGTCAAGCTTGATGGAAGGGCGCAACGTATTCGTCATCATGCCCACCGGGGGTGGCAAGTCCCTGTGCTACCAGCTTCCGGCCCTGCTTCAAGAGGGCACGGCCATCGTCGTCAGCCCGCTCATCGCCTTGATGAAGAACCAGGTGGACGCCATCCGGAGCCACTCCGATGACCCGGATATCGCACATTTCCTGAACAGCTCCCTGAGCAAGAACGAGATGCTCCATGTCAAGGAGGCCGTGGCCACGGGCAGAACCAAGCTCCTTTACGTTGCCCCGGAATCCCTGAACAAGAAGGAGAACGCCGATTTCCTGCGCTCCGTCAGGTTGAGCTTTTTCGCCATCGACGAAGCCCACTGCATCTCTGAATGGGGGCATGATTTCCGTCCGGAATACCGGCGCCTGAAGACCATCATTGAGGGCATTGGCCAATTCCCGGTCATCGCGTTGACGGCGACGGCGACACCGAAAGTCCAATACGACATTCAGAAGAACCTGGGCATCCTCGATGCCGAGGTCTTCAAGGCGAGCTTCAACCGGGCCAACCTCTTTTACGAGGTGCGCCCCAAGGAAGACGCGTTGAGGCAGGTGGTGCAGCACGCCCTCGAGAACAAGGGGCGCAGCGGCATCGTCTATTGCCTGAGCCGGAAGAAAGTCGAGGAGATCGCCGACACGCTGAAGGTCAATGGCGTCAAGGCCGCCGCCTATCACGCCGGTATGGACGCTGCGCAACGCTCCCGCATACAGGATGAATTCCTGATGCAGGACGTGGATGTGATCGTGGCCACCATTGCTTTCGGCATGGGCATTGACAAGCCGGATGTCCGTTTCGTCATCCACTACGATATGCCCAAATCCCTGGAAGCCTATTACCAGGAGACCGGTCGGGCCGGTCGGGATGGGGGCGAGGGGCACTGCATCGCTTTCTATGGCCTGCAGGACATGGAGAAGATGGAGAAGTTCCTCTCCGGAAAGCCCATCGCCGAGCGTGAAATCGGCATGCAGCTCCTGCAGGAGGTGGCCGGCTATGCCGAGACTCCGACCTCCCGCAGGCAGTACATCTTGCATTATTTCGGCGAGGAATTCGATGCGGCTGCAGGTCCCGGTTGGGACATGGACGACAACGCCCGGAATCCACCCGAGTCCTATGAGGGACAGGAAATCGTACATCACCTGTTGAAGTTGGTGGATGCCACGGGGGGACGCCACAGGAGCGGCTTCCTGTGCGATGTGCTGATGGGCCGGGAGACACAGGAAACCTCGACCTATGCGGGGGAGAATGTGGCTGCCTTCACCGGGACCGGAGAATCGCTGGCGGAGGACGACCAGTGGCCGGGCATCATCCGCCAGATCACATTGGCGGGATTGCTGAGCAAGAAAACGGAGGAGTTCGGTGTGCTGTCGCTCACCGAAGAGGGACGGTCTTTCATGGCTTCGCCAACGCCCTTCACACTCTACAAGCCGAAGCCGATGCGCGTCGCCCAGACCCGCGATACAGCCTCCGGTTCCGCGTTGGACCAGCCGCTCTTCGACATGCTTCAGGCCTTGCGCAAGAAGGAAGCCGACCGATTGGAGCTGCCGCCCTTCGTCATCTTCTCCGACGTGAGCCTCGAGGAAATGGCCACGCACTATCCCTGCAATGAGGACGAGCTCCTCATGATCAACGGGGTGGGGTCATCCAAAGTGCGGAAGTTCGGTTCGCCCTTCCTCGCACTGATCAAGGATTACGTGGAGCAGGAGGGCATCGACCGCCCGGGTGACACGGTGGTCAGGAGCGTTGCCGGGCGCAATGCGTCCAAGGTGAGCATTATACAGAAGCTTGACCGCCGCATGTCCCTCGAGGACATCGCCGGTGCCCAGAATTGCACTGTGGATGAACTGCTCGGCATGATTGAGGGCATCGTGGCTTCCGGAACCAAGGTCGGACTCGACTACATCCTCGAGGAGTACCTCGATGAGGACAGCGTGGAGGAGCTGTGGGATTGCTTCATGGAAAGCGAGATGGGCACGCTCGACGAGGTGGTCGAAGAGATGGGGGACGCCTACTCCGAGGAGGAGATCCGCCTCGTCCGCATCAAGTTCATGAGCGAGGTGGCCAACTGAGGCCAATTCCGCTTCCTATTTCCCCGCGGCGGCAAGCCACGCCATCATCGCCGTACCGGTCGACAGTGCCCGTTCATCGATGTCGAAGTCCGCGGTGTGCAGTCCGGAGCGGCACCCTGCACCATCCCCGCCCGTTCCGAGGCGGTAGAAGCATCCGTCCACTTCGCGCTGGTAGAAGCTGAAGTCCTCCCCCGTCATGCGCAGGGGCAGGTCCACCACGTTGTCAGCCCCCAGCAGTTCGATGGCCTTCTTCCTGCAGGCCGCGGTGAGCTCAGGGGCATTCACCACGGGCGGATAGCCGATCTGCAGGTCGACCTCCGCGCGGGTGCCGAATGCGGCTGCGGTGGACGATGCGACACGGTGGATTGCCTCCCGGAGATCGGCTGCCGTGGTTTCATCGTAGGTGCGCAGGGTGCCATCGAGCACGACCTCGTCCGGAATGACGTTGCGGGCGTGTCCCCCACGCACCATGCCGATGGTGAGGACGGAAGGCTGCGTGGGATCGCAGGAACGGCTGACCACCGTCTGCAGTGCCGTGATGACGTGGGCCGCTGCCACCACGGGGTCGGCCGTGCGGTGCGGCAGCGCCGCGTGGCCGCCGCGCCCGACGATGCGGATGCGGAGTTCGTCGGCAGCCGCCATGTAGGCACCGCTGCGGAAGCCCACCACCCCGGCGTCGAGCTGGGGATAGACGTGCTGACCGACAATGCCGTCCACGAGCGGCCCGTTGGCGGACCCCGGACCGGACGAAGGGGCGTCGGCGTACAAGGCGCCTTCCTTCACGAGGATCGATGCACCGCCCGGCAAGGTTTCCTCACCGGGTTGGAACACGCAGTGCACCGTGCCGGTCCAATGCTCGCGCGTGGCTTGGAGTGCGGCGACGGCCCCGAGGAGGCAGGCTGTATGGGCATCATGGCCACAGGCGTGCATCATTCCGGGCACCTGACTGGCATGGGGCCGATCCACTTCCTGAATGGGCAGGGCGTCCATATCGGCCCTGAGCGCCATTCTCCGGGTGCCGGGTTCGGCTCCTCGCACTTCTGCGATCACGCCGGCTGCACCGCGTTCACGGCACCACCCCGTGGAGAAGGTGACGCCCATGTCCTTCAATTGCGCGGCGACATAGGCCCCGGTTTCGGCCTCTCCAAAGGACGGTTCCGGATGTAGGTGAAGGTGCCTTCGGTGCCGGATGACCCGTTCGCGGTGGGCTTCGACGGCGGAGAGCAGGGCGGATTTCAGCATGGACATCGTTCCAGGTAGTTCATTGGACCCACAGGGCTTTCCCGGCACCCCAAACCATGCGCACTGCGACATACAGCATGATGACGCCGAAGGCGAGCCGCACCTTCATGGGATTGAGTGAAAGGGCCAATCGGCTGCCGAAATAGCCACCGATCACAAAGGCGACGACCATGATGCCGGCGGCCCGCAGGTCCACTTCTTCCGCCCGCCAGTAGTTCATGACGGCCAAGGCTCCGATGGGAGGCAGCATCAGCGCGAGGCTCGTACCCTGCGCTGCCATCTGTGACATGCCCATGAAATACATCAGGGCCGGGACGATGAGGAGCCCGCCTCCGATGCCGATGAAGCCGCTCAGACAGCCGGCGGCCACGCCGATGAGGAGCAGGGTGACGATGGCGGAGGGTTCAATGGGCATGGGGCGCATCAGAAGTCGGTGGTGAGCGAGAGTTGGAACACGCGGTCGAGCAGGATGCCGTCATCCACGCCCCATCCCCAGTCCGCCCGCACGAAGTAACCCAGCAGTTGGCTGCGCAGGCCGAAGCCGAAGTCCCAGATGATGGGCTCGCGGTTGTTGTCCACGCTGACGGAGACGGGGTAAAGGTCGATGGAGCTGCTGTTGAAGGCGTTCTCGTCGCTGTAGGGGTCGTCGCCCGTCCATGCCGATCCAATGTCGAAGAAGCCCACGGCCTGGAAATGTTCGAGGAAGGGGGTCAGGCTCTTCTTGGGGGAAAGGGTAGCGAAGACCGGCAGGCGCAGTTCGGCGTTGGCCACGGCGAAGCTCGTGCCGTTGCGGGCATTCCGCACGAAGCCCCGCATGGGCGTAGCCGCGGTTTGGTAGGCGAATTCACCGTCGGGAATGGGCATGGCCCCGTCCACGGTGCTGAGCAGCGATTCGTGCACGCCGCCGAGGTAGTGAAGCAGGCCGCGCTCGCCGAATGAGGTGTTGCCTGCAGCCCGCATGCAGAGCGTGATCCTGCGGTAGATTGGGATGTAGCGCCGGGCATCGAATCCGGAGACGAGCAGCATGCCGCCTTGACCATCCGGCGGGGCGAGCATCTCGAACCACGCCTTGGCGCGCGTTCCGTTGCGGATGTTCAGGCTCAGCTCGCGGCTGTCGTCGAAGACCCAGCTGATGGTGCCACCCATCCCCTGAACATACAGGTCGTTCCGGCTGGCGTTGAAGGGGTCCGTCGCGAGCAACGATACGCGGTCAAGCCGGTAGGTCAATTGGGCCCGAAGGCTCATGGTCTCGCTGAAGGGGATGATCCGCCGGTAGTGCACGGCGTGGGTGTGCGTCCGCGTGAGTGCGCCGAGGTCCGAATCGAGGCCTTCATTGCCCTGCCGTTCGATGATCCACTCGCGGTCGACCTTGCGTTCGAGGTTGCGGTTGGCGAGGACGAACGTGGAGTTCTGCAGACTGCCGGCGAGGCGCACGCCACCAATCCACTTGCTGTCCTCGAACAGGTCTGAGACGCCGATCTTGAGCAGGCCGCTCAAGCCCGGGAAGCTGCCTGCAGCCCCCGTGAAGGGCTGGTAGAAGGACGTGGCGAAGCTGTTGTCCACCTGGCTGAGCAGCTGGTCCACCGCGTAGTTCCGTCGATAGGGAAGGGGTGTGGGCAATGGATCGGCTTCTGCCTTCTCGGCGGCCCCGCCGTCCACTGTGGGTGCCACCGGGGCAACCTGAACCTTTGGTCCCCTTTCGGATTCGAAAACATAGTTCCGGAAATCCACCTGACCCGGCAGCAGGGGGGTGCGGTCTTCCGGGAGGTAATCCCAAGGATTGTCGGATGAGGACGCCGCCTCTTCTCCCATCTCGCGCATGGCAGCGGACAAGGGTTCTTCCGGCACCTGCCCCGAGTACCAGCGTTCACGTCCTCCCCGGATGACCTTGGCTTCCCAGCGTCGGCCGCCCTCCACCAGCCTCAGTTCGGCTGTGGCGTCCGGAAGGTGGAACCACGGAGCGGTGCGGGTGAAATAGCGGTAATGGATGGCCGTATCCACGCGCAGGATGGCACTGTCCCTCCTGGCGAGGCGCACCTCATCGACGGTGGAGGCGAGACCGTAGGCGAATGACCTGCCGTCAAGGCTGCGCGGATGCACCTCGTCCTCAGTCGGGGTGCTGGTCAGGCGTTCGAAAGACTGGCTGTCGAGGTCGTAACGCCAGATGTCGCGGCGCCGTTCCGCCGGAACATTGGGGTTTCCGGTTTCGGGTTCCGCTTCCGGGCGGTTGCTGCTGAAGAGCAAGCTGTTGCCCTCCACCGTCCAGTCCGGGAAATGGTCGTCCCACCCATCGGACCACAAGGGCACCTGGGAACCTGCAAGCACGTTGTAGACATAGAGGTCGGATTGGCCCGCGCGGACGCCACTGAATGCAATCCGTCTTCCATCCGGGGCCCAATCGAGGTGGATGACCTTTTCGAGGCGGAACAACTCCTGCTCATTCGACTTTCCGGTGCGGGCATCCGAAAGGGTAAGGAACACACGGCCCTTCTCCTCGTGGATGTGGGCGAGGATGGGTTCCGTGGGGTGCCATGCGAGCACGGGGTAGGTGCCATCCACGATGCGCGTCAGCTTGTGGTCGTACTTGGCGATGCACCGTTTTCGGCGCCCATCCGACCACCAGACCCGCACCTGGCCCCGCTCATCGGTGGCCCAGGCCGTCCAACGCCCATCGGCAGAGGAGGCGAAGCGGTGGTGGCGGTATTTCTTTCGTGCCGTGTGGGGCAGTATGCCCAAGGTGCGCTTCCCACCCTCATCGGCAGGTAGCGCAAGTGCCGTTCCACGTCCACCGGTCGAGAGATCGGCACGTCCGATGGCGCGGTGTGCCTGCGCGGCGGCCAGCACCCCTTCGAGGTCCATGCCCAACCTCCTGAAACCGGCGTCCAGCGTCCGACCCGCCTTGAAACCACTGAGCACATCCATGGCGGACTGCGGACCGAAGGTCTCGAGGATGAACCGCCACACCGCCTCGGCGGCAAGCTGCTGTTCCTTGCCGTCGAGCACCTGGACGTCAGGCAGCAAACCGCGGGAAACCAAGGACATCAATTCAGCCTCATTCTCGGCTTCCGGCGGTCCGGCGAGGGCCGCCACCATGCCATCCTCCATCCAACCAGGGAGGGCGTAAAGCTGGGTGTTCTTGACCACATCCTTCCAATCGTCCCCGAAGAGGTACTGCCGTAGCAGCACGCGGTACATGCCTTCGCGGAGCTGCCTGCGGAAGCGGTTGCGGTCACCGTCGTACCAGGCGAACACCTTCTTGCCCTGGATGAGGGTGGTACCGCCGATGTTGCCCGCTTCCGAGCCGTCGATGCCGATGTTGCTCTGCCTGAAATCGGCGTGCTTGTTGAAGACCACGACATCGATGGGACCGGTGAGGCGCTGTTGGAAGTTCGATTCCACCTCGGGCAGGTCGGAGGCCAACGAGCGGATGCTGAACTCCGCCAGGTCGCGCCCGCCCTGGTAGAAGTGCACCTCGAAAGGATCCTGCGCGATGTATTGCCAATCGAACGTCCGGTATTGCACGCGCTGTTTCCCGAACGTCATGTCCAGTCCGTTGTGGAACTGGCCGTGAGCGTCCCCGGGAATCAAGCCGCATCCAAGGAGGACGAGGCCCATGACCGCCCTTGCTCGATGTGTGAATGCCATGGAGATTCGGAATGTACGACCCGCCCATGGGGATTCATCGGCATGGTGGAACTTGCGGGGCATGATCGTGATGGCCTGCAACGCTTTTTCTGAAAACACCGTCCTGTTGCCCGATGGCACGGGGGGCGTAATCGTGATGGATCCGGGATTCTCAACACCGACCGAATGGTCCGATTTCGAGGCCGTCCTGAGTGAGAAGGGGTGGCAGCCGACGGCCGTGTTGCTGACCCATGCCCACCTGGACCACGTCATGGGTTGCCGTGGGATGTTTGACCGATACGGATTGGCGCCCCGCCTGCACCCCCTTGACCTTCCCACCTATGATATGGCGCCGAGGGCGGCCGAACTTTACGGCATTCCCCTCGACCCCCTTCCCGAACCCGACCCGGAACCTTTGGAGGACGGCGCATGCCTGCAGTACGGGGACATCGAATTGAAGGTTCGGTTTGCACCGGGGCACGCGCCGGGCCACGTGGTGTTCATCGAGGAGGCCGGAGCGCGGGTCATCGGGGGCGACGTCCTGTTCCGGGGGAGCATCGGCAGGACGGACCTGCCCGGCGGCAACGCCCCACAGTTGGCGAAGAGCATTGCGGAGGT
>CALKUW010000279.1 GCA_937996585.1 uncultured Flavobacteriales bacterium | reverse complement strand
GCCGATGCCCATCAGGAGCCAATTGATGTCGAGCAGCACCGAAAGCGCCTCATTGCCCGCCATCACCGTCATCAGATCAGCGGGTACTTCTCCTTCCATGGGGAGTGTCTCCCCGGCCATCATCCCGCTGTCGTAGACCGCCTGGAAGAGGCTGAACGACGCCGTGGACAGCAGGGCCCAAGCGACGATCTGCGTGAGGGCGACGCACCCTATGCCCACCACCTTTCCCAGCAGCAGCTCTTCCGGACGGACAGCAGCGATCAGCACTTCCACGACGTGGTTGGACTTCTCTTCCACCACACTGCGCATGATGAGCCCGCCGTAGACGGCGAGCACCATGAAGAGGATGGCACTGAACAGGAACCCGATGCCGCCGCGCACCTCTTCACCGCCCCCATCGGAACGTTCGCCCTCGCCGGTGGACTCCCGGTCGTACAGGGTGAGGTCCAGCTTGAGGCGCTGGTAGGCCTCCCAATCGAGTTCGGTGCTCTCCAGCACGCGGGCGTGCTCCATGGCGCGGCTGAGGTCGCGTTCGATGCGGCGCTTGGCGCTCGCGCCCGGAGACTTATCGTAGACGAGGTAGCCGGCCTTGTTCTGCAGCACGGACTCGTCGTATTCCACCAGCACAGTGTGACCCTGTGCCATCCAGACACTGTCCTCAGGGGCCTTGCGGGTGAAACGGTACTCGTGGTTGTCGCGCTCGGGGAAACAACCAGGACAGCGTGGGACGTACTGGCCACTGGCCGCATCCAGGCGGGTGATGAGCCCCGGCGCGTCCTCCACGAGGACGATGTTGCTCACCTCGGTTCCGTCGGTCAGCAGGATGGAGCCAATGATCAACCCGACCGAAAGCAGGGGGGTGAGCAGCGTTCCGAGGAGAAAGCTGCGCTTGACGACCCGCGTCTTCCATTCGCGGAGGATGACCGCACCGATGAGGGAGCCTTTCATGATGTCGGTTGTTCCGTTTTGGTCACCTCGGCGCTGCGCTCGACGGCGTCGATGAAAAGGGACTCCATGGTCGGGCGCAACCGGATGAATTCGTGGACCTCGACCTGCCCCTGCAGGGCGGAGAGCACCGCTCCGGGTGTCGTCCCTTCACGCAGGCGGATGGCCGCCTTGCGCACCCCGTCATTCACCGTCGGCTCCGCACTCTCAAGGTGGGCCAACGTGCCGAGGGCATTGGCGAACGCGAGGTCCGTACCCTTGAAGACCACTTCCTGCCCGCCGTTCCAACCGGTTTCCCGCAGTTCATCAGCGGGACCGGACAGCACCACACGGCCACTGTTGACGAGCACCACATGGTCGCACAGGCGCTCGACACTGGGCATGTCGTGGGTAGACAGGAGGATGGACGTGCCCCCGGCGGCGAGGTCGCGGATCACCCCGATGATGCGCCGCGCATTGATGGGATCGAAGCCGCTCAGCGGCTCATCGAGGATGAGGATGTCCGGGCTGTGGACGATGGTGCAGATGAATTGGATCTTCTGGGCCATCCCCTTGGAGACGTCGGTGACCTTCTTGTTCCACCAGCCGTCGACCTCGAGCCGCTCGAACCAATGGCGGAGCGAACGGACGGCGGCGTCCTTTTCCATGCCTTTCAGCCGGGCGAAGTAGACCGCCTGTTCCCCCACCTTCATGTCCTTGTAGAGTCCGCGCTCCTCAGGGAGGTAGCCGATGCGCTGCACCGCCTCACGCGACCAGGGCTGTCCACCGATGATGATCGAGCCGGCATCGGGCGCGATGATGCCCATGATGCTCCGGATGAGGGTGGACTTGCCGGCGCCGTTCGGCCCGAGCAAACCCATGATGGACCCCTGGGGAACGTCGAAGGAGACACTGTCCAGGACCTGCTGCTGCCCGTAGGCCTTCTGAAGCCGGTCAATCTGGAGGGCGTACGTCATCAATCAGCTGAACATGTCCCGCACACGGTCGAAAAAGCCCTTCTCGCGGGGGTCGGGATCAGGTTGGAAATTGGGGGATTCGCGCCAACTTTCCAAGGTGGCCCGCTCTTCCGAGGTCAACTCCTGTGGGGTCCAGACATTGAGGTTGACCAACAGGTCTCCCTTGCCATAACTGTCCACCGAGGGCAAACCCTTGCCCTTCAAGCGGAGGATCTTGCCACCTTGGGTACCGGGTTCGATCCGGATCTTGGCCTTGCCACCCAGCAGGGGAACCTCCACCTGGGCGCCCAGCGCAGCATCGACGAAACTGACGTGGTGATCGAGGTGCAGGTTGCGGCCGTTGCGGGTGAACAATTCGTGGTCCGCCTCGCGGATCTGCACCAGCATGTCACCGGGGATGCCCCCTGCCGGTGCAGCATTGCCCTTGCCGCGGAGGTTGAGCTGCATGCCGTCCTCGACACCAGCCGGGATTTCGATCTCCACGATGCTCTCCTCGCGGCGCAATCCGTACTCATCGGCATCCTTCGGCTTGGACTTGACCCCCTTGCCGAGTCCCCCGCATGAAGGGCAAGTCGAGGCCGTCTGCATCTGGCCCAGAATGGTGTTTGTCACGCGGCGCACCTGGCCGGTTCCACCACAGGAGCGGCAGGTATCGTATTCCACGCCCTCCGCCTGGACGAGGCGGGACACCTTGACCTTCTTGGTCACGCCATCGGCGATTTCCTCGAGGGTCAGCTGCACCTTGATCCGCAGGTTTGACCCCTTGGTCCGCCTCGGACCCCGGCCACCGCCGCCGAATGCATCCCCGAAGGCCCCACCGAAAATGTCGCCGAACTGGGAGAAGATGTCGTCCATGTTCATCCCGGCACCCCCTCCGGCTGCTCCGCCGAGCCCGGCGTGCCCGAAACGGTCGTACTTGGCCCGCTTCTGCTGATCACCGAGCACCTCGTAGGCTTCCGCTGCTTCCTTGAAGCGCGCTTCGGCACTGCTGTCGTCGGGGTTCTTGTCCGGGTGGTACTTGATGGCCAGCTTCCGGTAGGCCTTCTTGATGTCGGCCTCCGAGGCGCCCTTGGCCACCCCCAGAATTTCGTAGTAATCGCGCTTCGACATGGCTCAGGTTCAGTTGCCGACGACCACCTTGGCGAACCGCAGCACGGTGTCGTGGAGTTTGTAGCCGGGCTCGACCACGTCGATGACCTTGCCCTTCATGTCCGCCTCGGGGGCAGGAACCTGGGCGATGGCCTCGTGGAGGTCGATGTCGAATTCGGCCCCCTTGGCCTCCATGCGCTTCAGCCCCTTGGACTCGAGGATGCCCCTCATTTTCTGGACGATCAGCTGTGTGCCCTCCATGTCCTTTTCCACGCCCTGACCCTCGGCCGCCGCCATGGCCCGCTCGAAATCATCAAGCACCGGCAACAGGGCTTCCATCAGGTCACGCCCTGCGCTGCGCACGAGGTCGCCGCGTTCCCGCATGGTGCGCTTCCGGAAATTGTCGAATTCCGCATAGAGCCGCAGGTACTTGTCCCGCCATTCATCCGCACCTTCTTCATCCCCAACGGTTTCACCAGTCGCATCACCACTTTCGGCCGCATCCCCTTCAGGGGAGCCACCGGTATCCTGTGCGTCTTGCGTGGCTTCTTCCTCACGGAGGGCTTCCTCCTCGTTCATGGCTTGATCCATCATGGCTTGCGAATTTGCACCCCTGAACGCAATCCACGTGCCACCCCGTGACCACCCGACATCGTGTCAGGGACCCGTTGGCACTGTCAGTCGAACGCCGGAGAACCTGACACCCGTGTCAGAGGCGCGCGACGTGCTGGTCGATCTGGATGTGGAGCTCCATGCCGCGCAGGTTCTTGGCGACGATGATGCCGTTCTCGTCCACAAGGAAACTCATCGGAATGCTGCTCACGCCGTAGAGGGCCGCAGCTTCACTGTCCCATCCGGCGAGGTCGCTTCCGTGCCAGTCCCAATCGAGCTGGTCCTGCTTGACGGCGCGCTCCCAGCTGTCCTGCTTGCGGTCGAGCGAAACGCTGGCGATGGTGAATCCGTCCGCTGACTTGAACTTGGCCTTGCGGTACTTCTTGTAGGCGTTGACCACATTGGGGTTCTCACGGCGACAGGGTCCGCACCAGCTGGCCCAGAAGTCGACGAGGACAAGCTGACCGCGGAGGTCGCTCAGCTTGACCTGGTCACCCTCCAGGGACTGGAGCACCAATTCGGGTGCGATGTCCCCTACGCTGGTTCCGATCCGGGGATCCTGGCCTTCTGCAGACAAGGAAAAGCTCAACAGGCCGAGAACGAGCACGGCAGAAAAAAAGGAGGGACGTAAGGTCATCATTGCAGACATAAAGTTACGGAGGGAACGCTGCAGGGACAGCGTTCAGTCTGCCAATCGTTCAATGTGGGCACCCAAAGCACGCAAACGGTGCTCGATGTATTGGTAGCCCCGGTCAATCTGGCCGATGTTGTGAATGGTGGAGCGGCCCTCAGCGGATAGGGCGGCGATCAGCAGCGAGACGCCGGCACGTATGTCCGGGGAGGTCATGGTCACACCGCGCAAGGGCGCCTTCCGGTCCAGGCCGATGACGGTGGCGCGGTGCGGATCGCAGAGGATGATCTGGGCGCCCATATCAATGAGCTTGTCCACGAAGAACAAGCGGCTCTCGAACATCTTCTGGTGGACCAGAACGCTGCCACGGGCCTGTGTGGCGGTCACGAGCAGGATGGACAGCAGGTCGGGCGTGAAGCCGGGCCACGGCGCGTCGGCCACGGTCAGAATGGAGCCGTCGATAAAGGTGTCGATCTCGTAATGGTCCTGTGCCGGAACGTGGAGGTCTTCCCCCCTCCGCTCGAGCTGTATGCCCATGCGCTCAAAGACCCGCGGAATCTGACCCAGGTCGTCCCAGCTGACGTCCTTGATGGTGACGGCACCCCTGGTCATCGCCGCCATGCCGATGAAACTGCCGATCTCGATCATGTCCGGCAGGCAGCGGTGGTCGCACCCCCCGAGGGACTCCACCCCTTCGATGGTCAACAGGTTGGAGCCCACGCCGGAAATCTTGCCCCCCATGCGGTTGATCATCTTGCACAGCTGCTGCAGGTAGGGTTCGCAGGCGGCGTTGTAGATGGTGGTCGTCCCCTTGGCGAGGGCGGCGGCCATCACGATGTTGGCGGTACCCGTCACGGAGGCCTCGTCGAGGAGCATGTCAGCCCCCTTCAGGCCGTCCGGTGCTTCCGCCCGGAAGAAGGTCTC
>CALKUW010000278.1 GCA_937996585.1 uncultured Flavobacteriales bacterium | reverse complement strand
GCGAAACTGGGCCGGCTCGGGGTCAAGACCATCGTCACCTACCTCCTCACCACCATGACCGCGGTGATTGTCGGCCTCGTGCTGGTCAACCTCTTCCAACCCGGCGCCAGGGTATCGGACGACCTGCTCGAATCCAACCGTATCCGCTACGAGTTGTGGCGGGACGCCAACGGCATCCAGGTACTCGACGACATCAGCCTGCGCGCTGATCCTGCGCTGGCCGCCAAGGTCGAGGCCATCACACAGGAACAGGTGTCCATGAACGATTGGGTGATGGACAAGCTCAACAAGGCCGAGCGCACCAAGTCATCCGGACCGCTGCAGCCCCTTGTCGACGTGGTGCCCACCAACATCTTCCGCTCGTTGGCCGACATGTCCATGCTGCAGATCATCTTCTTCGCGGTCTTCTTCGGCGTGGTGCTGGTCGGCATGCCCAAGGAACAGGCTGCTCCCCTCATCCGGGCCATCGATGGCCTGAATGAAGTATTCGTCCGCATGGTCTGGGTGGTGATGAAGGCCATGCCCCTCTTCGTCTTCGCCCTGATGGCCGGGCAGATCGTCAATGCGGCCGGCAGCGATCCCGAAATGTTCGTTCAACTCCTCGAATACCTGCTGCAGTACAGCCTGGTCGTCGTGCTGGGCCTGGCCTTCATGGTCTTTCTGTTCTACCCCTCATTGGTCAGCATGCTGGTCAAACCGCTGGGCTTCAAGCGCTTCCTGGCCGGCATGCGCGATGCCCAGATCACCGCATTCTCCACATCGAGCTCCGTGGCCACGCTGCCCGTGACCATGGACTGCGTGCGCAACAACATCGGCGTGTCCGAACGCACCACCAGCTTCGTACTGCCCATCGGCGCCACGGTCAACATGGACGGCACTTCGCTGTACCAAGCGGTGGCCGTGGTGTCCCTGGCCCAGTTCCACATGGTCGACCTCACCCTCGCCCAGCAGGCCGTCATCGTCCTGACGGCCACATTGGCCTCCATCGGTGCCGCCGCCGTTCCGAGTGCAGGATTGGTGCTCATGATCATCGTACTCGAGAGCGTCGGACTGAATCCCGCTTGGATCGCCCTGATTTTCCCGGTGGACCGCATCCTCGACATGTGCCGCACCGTGGTCAACGTCACCGGGGACGGCGCCGTGAGCACCATCATCGCACACAGCGAGAACGAGCTCGAGGTCCCGGCCGCCACTGCCTGATCATGGGACACCCCTTGCACCGGCAATGGAAGGCAATGGCCTTGATGGCCTTGCCGCTTCTCATGTGGAATGCATCCCTGTTCGGTCAGGATGACGACCCCTGTGCGCCGGCGCTCGATGCGAAAACCCTCAAGCTCATCGAGCGGGGCACCGACAAAAAGAAATACGACGCCGAGAAGCGCCAGGCCTACCTCGAGGCGGCGCTCGAAGAAAACGAGGAAGCCATCGAGGCGGCTTTCGAACTGGGCTTGCTGTGGTTCAACCGCGCGCGCCGCAACGGGGACAGCTGGAGCGAAGCGCTCTCCTACCTGAATGCCGCGCAGGCCCAATGCCCGGAATACGACGGGGAAATCCCCTACTGTCTCGGCTACATAGCATATGCGGAAGGGCGGTTTTCAGACGCTTTGGAAGCGTTCGAGCGCCTGCTCGATTGGGAAACAAGGACGGGGCAATCCCTTTCCACCAAAGCCCAGCGCAAGGTCCGGGATGTAGAAGCAGTATTGCCCGAACTGCAGTTCCTCATGCAGTTTAATGCCCATGCCGACAGTGCTCCACCTCAGGTGCTGGCCGAAGTCGCCACCCGGGACCAGGAATACCTGCCGGCGCTCTCCGCGGACGGAACGCTCCTTTTCTTCACCCGGGCTGGAGAGCGTAAGGCCAAGGGCGACCTCGTGAGCAAGCCATTCGAGCTGTTCATGTGGTCGCGGCGAACCACACCCTCCATCCCCTTCGATGGCGGCGAAGCCATGGAGGACCCCTTCAACCGTACGACCGGCTACGGCGGCGCCTCCATATCGGTTGACAACCGTGAGCTTTTCCTCGCCATCAAATCGCCCTCGCCGGACAATGCGGAGAACATCGACCTTTTCACGGCCCGCTACGAATTGTTGGAAGACACCGGCAATGAGGTTATCTACCTCTGGAGCGAACCGGCACCATTGACCTCCCTGAACACCCCGGACGGATGGGAGTCCCAGCCCGCCATCAGCCCGGATGGGCAGTGGCTCTATTTCGCCGCCGTTCGCCCAGGCACCACGGAGGACGCCCAGGGCCAACCCACCATCGACATCCTCGCCAGCCCGCGGACGGACAACGGTTGGGGCACTCCGAAGCCACTGCCGCAGCCGGTGAACACGGCCTTCAACGATAAGGCCCCCTTCCTTCATCCCGATGGGCACACGCTGTATTTCGCATCGAACCGGATCCCCGGAGGTGGCGGCTACGACATCTGGATGTCACGGCTAGACACGTCCGCTTCGCCGATCGAAGCCGGCGCCTGGTCGGCGCCCATCAACCTTGGCATCCCGTTGAACACGGAAGGAGACGAACATGGACTCATCACGGCAACCGATGGCCGGACCGCCTATTTCGCGAGCCGACGGCCCGGGACGCAAGGCTTGGACATCCTGACATGGACCCTGCCCGAACCAGTCAGGGCCAAGGCTTCCGTGGTGGTGCGCGGGCAGCTCGACGTCAGTGAAGACTTATCGGGTGAACCCATCGATTTGGAGTTGCGCTATGCCCAGAGCAGGAAGGCGCAGGCCATACAGGTCGCGGATGACGGGGCCTTCGCCGCCATCGTGGACCTCGAGACCGAGGAGGACGTGCTGCTCGTCGCCAGGGCCGATGGGGCCGCCTTCAGCGCCGGCATCGTGGTCGATGCGGACGAGGACGACCCCGCCTTGGTCGACACCAGGCTCACGGTGCGGTCGGTATCCGAAGCCAATGCTGCCTTTGAGATCCAGGACATCCATTACACCTCGGGGTCAGCCGTGATCGGCCGGTCCAGCCTTCTGTTGCTCGACCTCTTCGCCGAGTATCTGTCCGACACCGGACTCTCCGTCGAAATCGGCGGACATACGGACGACATCGGCAGCGAAGCCGACAACCTCAGGCTCAGTGAATCCCGCGCAAGGGCGGTCCGGGATTACCTGATACTGCAGGGCGTGCCGGCTTCCGGCATCAGCGCGAAGGGGTATGGCGAAAGCCGACCTCGGGCCGACAACAACACAGCGGAAGGGCGCGCCCGAAACCGCCGCACGGAATTCCGCGTCACCGACTGAGTGCACCTCCAGATTTTCGGCATCTACACGGTGGATAAGTAGGCCAATGCACCGCAGAAGCGGGCAAGGTGCGGGCGATTTTCACGTTGTACACGTACGTCCATGCCGCACCCCTCTTCGTCACCCCCCTTCTTCGCCCCCATTTCCAGCATCCGGTCTGCATTCAGGTTGCGTCTGGCCATGGTCGGCATCGGCTTCCTGTCCATCCTCGATGCATCCGCACAGGGGCCATCCCTGCTGGGCGGTGAGTCCAACCACAGCCCCCAGCGGCAGGACCCCGCCATCATCGAACGTGCACGGAACCACTTCGATCACCACCAATACGCCGCGGCACTCGAGCTGTTCGACCAATGGGTACAGGCCCCCTTGGCAGGAGACGGAGCGGCGGGAGACCGCGAAGCACTTACCCGGGTGGAGGCCGAATACCACGCGGCCCTGTGCGCCATGTTCCTCTACCACAAGGACGCCGTCTGGCGCATCGACCGGTTCATCGATCGGCACCCCGAATCCACGTGGGTGCCCAAGATCCGCTGGGAATTGGCCAACTACGAATACCGCCGCAAGAAGTGGAGCAAGGCACTCGACGCCTTCGACGCACTCAATCCCCGGCACATCGCCAAGGCCATGCGGACGGAATACCACTTCAAGCGGGGGCACGCCCGTTTCGAAACAGGCGAATTGGAAGCGTCACGGGGCGACCTACTCGTGGTCATCGAAGACCCGGCTGCACAGCCCGAATATCTCGAGGCAGCGCGCTACTATCTCGCCCACATCGCTTTTGCGGAAGACCGCCTCACTACTGCCCTTGAGGCTTTCGAGGGGCTAGCGGAAGTGAATGCGTTCCGCGATGCCGTCCCCCTCTACATCGGGCAGATCCTCTATCGCCTCGAGCGGTACGAAGACCTCGCGGCAAGGGCGCCTGAATGGCTGTCCGAGGATCGGGAACTCGACGAGCGGGACCGGACGGAACTCTCACGGGTGCTGGGGGAAGCCCACTTCCATCTGGGTGAATGTGATGCGGGAAGCCCCTATCTGGAAACGGCATGGAAGGCCGCGGAAGCGCAAGAACGGACGCCGGCCTTCAGCTACATCGTCGGGGCCTGCCGACTCGCCGAGGGCGAACCCGGCACCGCCATCACCGCCTTGATGCGGGCGACCGGCAATGGCGATCCGCTCGACCAATACGCTACCCACGCCATGGGGCGGGCCTACCTCGCCATGGACGAAAAGGCCAAGGCCCAGGCTGCCTTTGCCCAGGCTGCGACCATGGAACACGACCTCGAAGTCCGCGAGGATGCCCTGTTCAACCAGGCCAAACTCGCCTTCGAAACCGACTTCAACCCCTTCAACGATGCGATTGCCGCCTTCGAGCAATACCTCGAGGAATACCCTGACAGCCCACGCCGAGATGAGGCCTATGGATTCCTGCTCGACGTGTACCTGACCACGAAGAACGAAGTGCGCGCTCTAGATGCCCTTGACCGCATCCAGCGCAAGTCTCCCCGGGAGAAGGCCGCTTACCAGAAGCTCGCCTTCAACCACGCCGTCGGTCTGTTCCAATCGGGCAACCTTGGTGACGCAGATGGCTTCTTCAGCCGCAGCCGCACCTACCCCGAAGACGCCACACTCGCAGCGGAAAGCCACTACTGGCAAGGAGAAGTCGCCATCAAGGAAAAGCGCGACGCGCAGGCATTGAGCCACTACCGAGCCTTTCTCAATGCTCCGGGCGCCTTCAATTCCGCGAAATACAACGAGGGCGAATACGGTGCAGGCTACGCCCTGTTCAGGCAGCGCAAGTACCGGGACGCCCAGGTCTCCTTCCGCAAGTATGCGGATGCCGAAACAGGCGCTGGACCGGGCGGACACCGCGCGGATGCCCTCCTGCGCATCGGCGATTGTTTCTACATCGACAAGGACTACGACCGAGCCGTAGGGGCCTATGACAAGGCCCTTTCCGCCGGGACGACGCAGCAACAGTACACCCGATTCCAGCGCGCGCGTTGCCTCGGGCTTTCCGGGGACCTCGCCGGAGAAGTCAATGGCATGTCGGAACTGCTCGATGCCCACCCCGAGACCGCGTTCAAGGGAGACGCCCTCACCGCCATCGGCAAGGCTGAAATCGAGCGCAACCGCATGGATGAAGCGAGGACGGCATTCGAACGGATCCGTTCCGAGTTGCCCGGCAGTCCCTTCGCCAAACAGGCCTTGGTCGACCTCGCCCTCATCGCCGTGAAGCAGGGACGGGATGACGATGCACTGGCTTTGTGGGACGACATCGCGACCCGCTACCCCGACGACGAGGTGACCAAGGACGCCTTCCTGCTCGTGGAGCCCCTCTTGGTCGACCGCGGGCAGCTGGACAACCTGCCGGATGTGGTCGGGTTGAGTGAGGATGACATCGCGGAACGCACCTACGCTGCGGCGCAGGACCTGGCTCTGTCGGGCGATTGTGCAGCTGCACAGCCCAAGCTGGAACAGTTCATCGACAAATACCCGGAAAGCATCCGCCTGACGGCCTCACGGTTCCATCTGGGACAGTGCCGGTTTGATGCCGGGGACAAAGAGGGCGCCCTAGGCCCCTTGGAATCCGTCATCTCGGGCGCATTGAGCGATTACCATGAGCCCGCGCTCGTCATGGCAGCCACCATCCGGTACAACCGTGATGAATTCGAAGCAGCCCTGGGACACTACCGGCAACTCGAACAGGTGGCCGTCCTCAAGCGCCACGTCCTCGAGGCCAGGATCGGCATCATGCGCTGCAGCCGGGAGCTGGGCGATGGAGAGACCGTCCTCGCCTATGTCGGCCCCATTCTCGACGATGCGGAGACCCCCGCTGATATCCGCACCGCTGCCCGTTACAACCGCGCCCTGATCCTGCTCGACCGGGGCGATGCCGCCGCCAAGGCGGACCTCGACATCCTCGCGGAAGGCGGACCCCACGCGGAGGAAGCCATGCACCACCTCGCCGCGCTCCTGCTGGATGCAGGCGACGCCACGGCCTGCCAGGCCGCCGTCTTCGCACAGCTCAACCGGTTCGGTGGGGGCAGCGATTGGTCCTATGAGACCTTCCTGCTCCTCGCGGAATCCTACATCGTGCAGGAAGACTACTTCCAGGCACGGTCCTCCATCGACCAGCTGAAATCCAACGTGCAAGTGCCCTGGGTTCAGGATGCCTGCATGGACATGCTCGACCGCATCGTCCAACTCGAACAGCCCGAACCGGCGCCGGTCGACACCCTTTCAACGGGGTCTGACGCCACCAACCCCAACGCCACGGAAGAATGAATGCCTTGACTCCCCTTTCAACCCAGCGCTTCAAGTCATTGGTCCTCGTGGCCCTGGCGTGCCAAGGCTTGTCCTCCGATGCCATGGCACAGGACAGCCTTCAGGTCACCTTCGTCGGAGACAGAGAACTGTATGTCCGCGAAGTGACCAAGCCTTCCGATGCACCGCGCACCGTAGATCTTGGAGCGGAAAAGCCCAACATTCAATACGCCCCCATTGCCAAGCGCACCTCGCCAGATCCCGCTGTCCGGGACATTGCACCCCTGGCGGTGGAAATGGACGCTCCGCTTCCAAGGCTCTATGCCGGGCATGCACGCGCCGGCTTCGGCATCTACACTTCGCCCCTGCTCGATGTCCACGTCGGCGACACCCGCAGCCGGCAAGGTGCGTGGGGGCTGTCTTTCCGCCACAGGAGCTCCGCCGGATCCACGGGCCGGGACGACAGCCTGGGGGTCGATGAAGGCTGGTCCAAGAATGCCGTACGCGGGTACCTGCGGCGGTTCGTCAAGCGCAGCAGCTACACGGCGGCAGGCTTCCTCGAACGCGACGCGTGGGGCATGCATGGTCTCGATCTTTCACCGGCGGCCGAAGGTGCATTCACTGCGCCCACGGAGCGTCAGACCTACACCCGCATGGGGGCTTCCGTTCGCCTTCAGAACCACGAGCGTGACAGCAGCAAGGTCCACCGTGACCTGGCCCTCACCTATTCCCGGCTGACCCTTGGCGCATCCCCCCTCCCGGCAGACCTCCTCCTTCCGGAAATCCTGCGCACCCCGGGACGGGAGAACCTGTTGGAGGCCACCGGACACCTGCACACGTGGCGGGAGGGCGCCCGTTACGACTTCGACTACGAAGCCCACCTCGTGGGCACGCGGCTCGACGCCCAGGGTGACTCGTCCTCCTCGGATGTCAACCGCTCTTCCGCACTTGTGGGCATCCAGCCCTCGGTCACCAAGGAACGAGGGGCTTACATGGTAAAGGCCGGCGCCGGACTCTGGGTGGATGCACGGGGCGCCCAATCCTTCCATTTCTATCCCCAGGCCGAAGTCCGCTTCCGCCTGCTGGACGACGTCTTCGTTCCCTATGGCGGTGTCGATGGCGGCATGCAACGGAACGCCGTACACGACCTCACCGCCGAGAACCCCTTCTTCGACGCCACCTACCACGCCGGCCCCGATGCCGTCAATGGCGCCCTGCGCAATACCAATCGGGCCATGGAGCTCTACGGCGGTGTGCGTGGCAAATTGACCCGGGACCTCGCCTTCAACGCCCAGGCCCGGACGACCCGCTTCCGGGACTTCCAATACTGGGTCAACGAAGCCGGCCCGGACAGCGCAGGCCAGCGTTTCGGCGTCGCATATGACTCCCTGACCGTGGCCAGCGTCATCGGTGAAGCCACCTACCGGGGGCGTGGCCCCCTTGAACTCTCGGCCCGCGCCGAATTCAACACCTATGGCACGGGCGACCAACCCTACGCCTGGTACCAACCCCGAACCCGCATTTCGGCTTCAGGACGCTGGAACCTCGAAGAGCTCCTCTTCCTGGACTTCGGCGTGGAAATCGTCGGTGCCCGCTATGCCCCTTCCCGCGTTCCTTTTGCCTCCATCACGGAAGGAGAAACGGAAATTCAAACCGGGGGCGAGGACGTCGGAGAGGTTTTCGGTGACGGAAGCACGATCCACGCCCGGAAATTGCCAGCTTACACTGCCTTGGACATTGGCGTGGAGTACCGCTACAACGCCCGTCTTTCCTTGGGTATTGACGCCCGAGGCCCTCTCGGAACCACCGAGATCTTCAACGGTTACGGCGCCCAACGGATGGTGGTCATGATGATGGCTTCCTACCGGTTCTGAACCGGGCCTGAAAACACCACAAACCACCCCCTTTTTGACCGGTGTTGAAAACCGGGCAAAACGCTTGCAAAAGTGTTGAAAACACAGGCGTTTCCGGAGGGCTGAAATCACCGCCGTCAGCCGCCTGTGGGCTATTTTCGTGGGACGTCAAAAAACGCGGAGATGAGCGAAGAGAAGAAGCAGAATTATGGTGCGGACAGCATCCAGGCCCTCGAGGGCATGGAGCACGTCCGCAAGCGCCCCTCGATGTACATCGGCGACGTGGGCACACGGGGATTGCACCACCTCGTCTACGAGGTCGTCGACAACTCCATCGACGAGGCCCTCGCAGGCCATTGCGACACCATTGATGTCGCCATCACGCCCACCAATGGAGTGACCGTCCACGACAATGGGCGGGGCATCCCGGTCGCCATCCACAAGAAGGAGGGCGTCAGCGCACTCGAGGTCGTCATGACCAAGATTGGTGCCGGCGGAAAATTCGATAAGGACAGCTACAAGGTCTCAGGTGGTCTCCACGGTGTGGGTGTCAGCTGCGTGAACGCCCTCTCCACCCATCTCCGGGCCGTGGTGCACCGCGACGGAAAGGTGTGGGAACAGGAATATTCCCGTGGCAAGGCCCAGTACCCCACCCGCGAGATCGACACGACGGACCGCACCGGAACCTCGGTGACCTTCCAACCGGATCCCGAGATCTTCACGGACAGCCTGGAGTACTCCTACGATACACTCGCCCGGCGCCTGCGGGAGCTCGCCTTCCTCAACAAGGGCATCACCCTCACGCTGACCGATGAGCGGACCACCGACGAGGAGGGCAACCACCCTTCCGAGAAGTTCCACAGCGAAACCGGCCTCAAGGAATTCGTCACCTACATCGACCAGAACCGCGAACAGCTCATCGAGGAGGTCATCCACATGGAGGGTGAAGTCGAGGAAATCCCCGTCGAGGTGGCGATGATCTACAACACCTCCTTCAACGAGAGCCTGCACAGCTACGTCAACAACATCAACACCCACGAGGGTGGCACCCACCTCAGTGGTTTCCGCCGCGGCTTGACAGACACGCTGAAAAAATATGCCGATTCCTCAGGCATGCTCGACAAACTCAAGTTCGAGATCAGCGGCGATGACTTCCGCGAAGGCCTGACCGCCATCGTCAGCGTGAAGGTCATGGAGCCCCAGTTCGAGGGCCAGACCAAGACCAAGCTGGGCAACAAGGAAGTCACCAAGGCAGTCTCCCAGGCCGTCCGAAATATGCTCACGGACTACCTCGAAGAGCACCCGAACGACGCCAAGACCATCGTACAGAAGGTTATCCTCGCCGCCCAGGCCCGCCACGCGGCCCGCAAGGCCCGAGAAATGGTCCAGCGCAAGACGGTCATGGGTGGATCCGGTCTGCCGGGCAAGCTCGCCGATTGTTCCGAGAAAGATCCGGGCTTGTGTGAGCTGTTCCTGGTCGAGGGTGACTCCGCTGGTGGAACGGCCAAGCAGGGCCGCGACCGGCTGTTCCAGGCCATCCTGCCCTTGAGGGGTAAGATCCTCAACGTCGAGAAGGCCATGCACCACAAGATCTTCGAGAACGAGGAGATCAAGAACATCTACACCGCCCTCGGCGTGACGGTGGGCACGGAAGAGGACGAACGAGCGCTGAACATAACGAAACTCCGCTACCACAAAATCGTCATCATGTGTGACGCCGATGTGGACGGCAGCCACATCGAGACGCTCATCCTGACCTTCTTCTTCCGCCACATGAAGGAGCTGATCGAGAACGGATACATCTACATCGCTACGCCACCCCTCTACCTCGTCAAGCGGGGCTCCAAGTCCAGCTATGCGTGGGACGACGACCAGCGCGACCGCCTGATCATGGAGTTCAAAGGCAAGAGCGACGCGACCGTCGGAGTGCAACGCTACAAGGGTCTCGGTGAGATGAACGCAGAGCAGCTCTGGGACACGACGATGAATCCGGAGAACCGGACGCTTCGCCAGGTGACCATCGATAACGCCGCCGAAAGCGACAACATCTTCTCCATGCTGATGGGAGACGACGTGCCGCCCCGCCGCGAATTCATCGAGGCCAACGCCAAGTACGCCAACATCGACGCGTGAGCGCACCGCGCCGCACGGTCTGGATTTCCGGCGCCTCCTCGGGCATCGGCAGGGCTGTGGCGCACGCCTGCCACCAACGCGGTGACCGCCTCATCCTCTCCGCCCGCAAGCTGGAGAGCCTCGAAGACGTCCGCAGTGAAATCGGCGCGGACGACGCCCTTCTCGCCCCTTTTGACCTGGCCTCACCCGATGGTCTTGTCCAGCTCGTCGCCCAGACCTGGAAGGAGGCCGACGGTGTGGACGTAGTGGTCCACTGCGGTGGCATCAGCCAGCGCAGCCGGCTCATTGACACGACGCCTGATGTGGACCGCGCCATGATGGAGGTCAACTACTTCGGTACCCTCGCCTTCACCCGCGCCCTCCTGCCCCACATGATCGCCGCGGGCGGCGGCCACTTCGCGGTGGTGACCAGCCTGATGGGCCTCTTTTCTGCCCCCATGAGGTCGGGCTATGCCGGCGCCAAGCACGCCATGCACGGATGGTTCGAGGCCCTGCGCGCCGAGCACCAGGGCGATGGCATCCGTGTCACCATGGTCTCCCCCGGCTTCGTCCGGACCAACATCTCCATCAACGCCCTCACCGCCGACGGAAGCGCGCAGGGCACCATGGAC
>CALKUW010000277.1 GCA_937996585.1 uncultured Flavobacteriales bacterium | reverse complement strand
GGGGTGGATGGCTATGTGAAGAAAGACTGTGACCTACAGGAAATCATGGACGCCGTGCGGGAGACCGTCGCCGGCAGGAAGTTTTTCTGTGGTCAGATCCTGGAGACCATTCGCGCCGAAGGCATCAACCTTGAGACCTTGGACGTGGTGGATCCCGAATGCACAGGTGTCAGCCTGAGCAAGCGGGAATTGGAAGTCATCCGATTGATTGCGGAGGGCTTCACCAATCCGCAGATATCGGAAAAGCTGTTCGTCAGTCCCCATACCATCACGACGCACCGTCGGAACATCATGCAGAAGCTGGGTGCCAACAACACAGCGTCCGTCGTGATGTATGCGGTTCAGTCCGGTTTGGTCAGTCCGAACAAGTTCCTGTTTGGTCAGCAGGTCTGAGTATCAAGGCCTTGGCTCAGTTGAGGGGGGCTTACTTTTGCATGGTGTTGCAGCGACCTAAATGACAGGCCCATGATGACGACGACCCTCTTTGATTTCCATCCCGTAACCACCTCCCGATTGGGATCAGTGGACTTGGAGAACCCTGCATTCGGTAGTGTCTTCTCCGACCATCAGTTCAGGATGGATTTCGCAGACGGTCAGTGGTCGGGAGGGGTCATCGAGCCCTATGGAGACATGTCGCTGAGCCCTGCCGCGATGGCCTTGCATTACGGGCAAGCCATTTTCGAGGGCATGAAGGCCTTCCGCCAGCCCGATGGTGGTGTGGCCTTGTTCAGGCCCGCAGACAACATTGCGCGTTTCAATAAAAGTGCAGAGCGTTTGTGCATGCCCACCATCGATGAGGGGCGCTTCCTCAGCGCGTTGACGGAATTGGTGAAGGCAGACAGAGGCTGGGTTCCCCATGGTGAGGGGAGTTCATTGTACATCCGCCCCTTCATGTTTGCTTCCGAGGCCCACGTGGGGGTAAGGCCCAGTGAATCCTATCGGTTCATCATTTTTACTTGCCCTGTGGGTACCTATTACAAGGGCAATGTCAAGGTGAAGGTGGAGACCTTCTTCACCCGCGCGGCTCCCGGAGGAACCGGATATGCCAAGGCGGCCGGCAACTATGCGGCTTCCCTCAAGCCCACGGCGCTGGCCCGAGAACAGGGGTTCGACCAGATTTTGTGGACCGATGCCGTGGAGCACAAGTACATCGAGGAGAGCGGGACGATGAACGTCATGTTCGTACTGGATGGCAAACTCGTCTCACCCTCCTTGGGTGACACGGTGTTGTCCGGTGTGACCCGAGATTCGGTGCTGAAGATTGCCGCTTCACAGGGGATGGAGATTGAAGAACGAAAGGTTCCGGTGGCCGAATTGAAGGCTGCGGCCGAGTCGGGCGCCTTGACCGAGGCGTTCGGGGTGGGGACCGCAGCCACGATGACGGCGATTGAGGCCATTGGTTTTCCTGCCGAGACCGTGCCGCTGGGAGATCCCAACGGCTGGGAGGTCATGCCCAAGCTCGCGAAGACCCTGGATGACCTCCGCCGTGGAAAGGGTGAAGATCCTTTCGGCTGGCGTGTGGTAATTTGATGCCATGATGTTGCGCACCTGTTCGGCGGAGACCATCCGCTGGGCGATTCTATTGTTGGTCATTACGGGAGGCCTGCGCGTTTCAGGCCAGGCGGGAGTCGATTTGTTGGGTAGTCCCGTGCCCGGTATTACGGCCATTGGGCACCATGCCATTGGCGTGAACATGTCCCTGATTGCTTCGGACAAGCCATTCACAGACAGGTCTTGGCCTTCAAGAGCGGAGAAAGATTCTTTGGACCGGCGGGGGCGCAGGGCCATGCGCAAGTCCGAGCGGCTTCGATTTCTGAGTGGTTTTGAGGGTGGTCTGACACTGAATACGCCGCTGCTTGACGGAACGCCACTGATTGACATGTTGGGGGCAGAGACGCGTTGGAGTTTGGATGAACGGCGGAATGTCGCCCAGCAATTGGCAGATGGTCCAACCAGGGCGGATGTGAATCTTCGCTGGGTGGGATGGTCGAGACATGGTTCCCGCGGTGGCTTGGCCTGGTCCATTGATGACCGGTATACGGTCAACCTGGAACCCAGTCCGGCCTTGGCTGAATTCGTCATGCTCGGTCCAGCCTCCAGCCTGTTTGATCAGGTGGAATTGGAGGATGGAACTTTAGTGGATGTAGACTCCCTGACGGATGCCCAATTTCCCGAAGTGGTGCAGGCATTTGGCAGTGGAGGACTCTTGGCATTGGAGCAATTGCTCGATGGTGGGGCATTCGCCGTACAGCACGTGCGCTCCTACGGTGCCGGATTCGGATTGAACCTGATCCGTACCCGGGCGCTGGCACTGTCCGTTGGAATGGGCGCACGCTATTACAGGGGGACAGGGTACTACGAGGTGGACATCGAGGAGCGCACGGCCTTTGCGGCATTCAATCGGGGATTTGGAGCAGAGTTGGTGGCGGAGAATGCCACCTTGGGCAGTGCACTTCGGCCCGCGGGATTCGGTGTGGCCTTGGACTTTGCGGTTCGTGTTGAAGTCGCTGGTCTTTGGTTCGCTTCCCTGGCGGTGAATGAGCTCGGAAGCATGGATTGGCAGGGCGAGTCCTACAGCCTTCAGAATCCCGTGGCAGACCTTTCAGGTTGGGCAGACCAGCAAGGGGGCGTTCTCGATGTTCTCAACCAGAGCTTGACGCCGACCTCCCTCTTTCTGACGGCAACTCCGGAGCGTCGGGTTGTGGCCTTGCCGACACGGGTTCGCTTGAATGGAGGAATGCGATTGGGCAACCGAGCCACCATTGGTGTCGAATTGGCGGCGCCAGTCAATGATGCCTTGTTGCGGCAACCCACGGAGATTGGACTGGGGGGTAAGACCCATTTCGCAGGATTCCACTTGATCGGTGGCTGGAGATGGCAAAAGGAGGGCGGCATCCGGACGCCCATCGCCATCATCTGGGCGCCCAAATCCAGTCAGGGACAGTTGGGGCTGGCGACCGGCGACTTTTTCGGATTTCTGGCTCCAGAACGACGGTGGAGCTTTGGTTGGAGCTATACCAGAACCATTGGTCCGGCACGGGGTTTGTAGTGAGGGAGAGACATCCCAACAGTACAGCACCATGGTTACCCATTCTCCTTCGGTTCACCTTTCCCTATCGATCCTTTTCGCGATACTCAGTATGAGCTGCGGATCGCTTTCATCCCAAAACGAAACGTCCATGACATCCACTGATGCCGCTGCTGTGAGCCCTCCGGA
The DNA here is from genome assembly GCA_937996585.1 of uncultured Flavobacteriales bacterium. Classification (GTDB taxonomy): domain Bacteria; phylum Bacteroidota; class Bacteroidia; order Flavobacteriales_D; family Sanyastnellaceae; genus UBA8752. The sequence goes on along the minus strand of CALKUW010000277.1, from coordinate 2,991 downwards.
GGGCAAGTCCCATGCTGTCCTCGCCGGCGGCTGCTTCTGGTGCACGGAAGCCATTTACGCCGAAATGCAAGGGGTGGAGCAAGTAGAAAGCGGATACACGGGAGGTCACATCAAGAATCCGGGTTACCGTGAAATCTGCACTGGCCGGACGGGCCATGCAGAAGCGGTGCGCATCACTTTCGACCCGGGGGTCGTCTCTTACGGTGAGCTCCTCGATGTGTTCTGGCGCACCCATGATCCCACCACATTGAACAGGCAGGGGGCTGATGTCGGGACCCAGTACCGATCGGCGATCTTTCCTCAGGATGAGGAACAGGAACGGGTGGCGCGGGCTTCCCTCGCAGCGGCGGGAGAGGCCGGCCTGTGGGATGACCCCATTGTGACGACCATTGAACCGGTGGCGCCTTTCTATGTCGCCGAGGATTACCACCAGGATTACTTCGCCAACAACCCGGATCAGGGATACTGCGTGGCCGTGGTAGGTCCAAAGGTCCAGAAGTTCAGGGCCTTATTCGCAGACAAGCTGAAGACGGCGGAGTGAGCCCTTCTGTCAATGCGTGTTAAAGTCCATTGGTTAGGTTAATCGCCAACGGGCGGACTTCGTTCTGCGGGTGAAACATTTCATACATGAACATTCGATTCCATTCCCTTTTTGCCCTGACGGGCCTTGTTCTGCTCGCCTCCTGTGCCAAGGAGCGTGAGGACGCCCATGACGAGACCATTGCTACCACCGAGGCGGTTGCGCGATCCGTGGACGCTTCGGTTGAGGAGTTGGCCGATGCCATCGCCTTCCGCTCCGATTCCAGTGGGTTCAACCTGCCTGAATGTGTGGTTGTTTCCGATTCGGGAGCAGATGAGTACCCCCGTCTCATCACCTTGGATTTCGGCGATGGATGCACTGATGCCCTCGGACGGACACGCACCGGCATGATGCACATTTCCATTTCATTGCCCTGGTCCGAAATCGGAAGTGTCCGTGCGGTCACCTTTGAGGATTTCACCGTCACCCGTCCCATGCAGAATGTGGCAGTCGGTGTAGAGGGAGAGCGACAGTTGGAGCGGCTTGACCCGGGGTTGGACGGCGAAACGCGTTGGGAGCGGAACATCAATACGGTTCTGACCCATCCGGATTTCACGGTGGAACGGAGCTTCAATGGTATTCGGCGTTGGATTTCGGGTGAAGGTGACCCCGCTGCCGACCAGATCTTCGGATTGACCGGATCCGGCAGCCATACCCGCAATGGTTGGGTCAGGACCCGCACCATTCTTCAGGAGTTGGTGGTTGATCAAACTTGCGGTGAACCGATCACTGGATCGGTGGAAATCACGCGGCCCATGTTCGAGGATGGCGTCCTCGATTACGGTGATGGTGAATGCGACGGAACGGCGACATTGACGGTCGGCGGAGAAGTGCTCACCATCAACATCTGATGACGGAGGCCCATAGTTTGAGGCCGTTCTGAACCAGCCATTGTTGTTCGGGGTTAACTTCAGACACCATGCTTGTTGTGACCCCGAACATCTTTTTCCCGTTGCTTTTGGCCTTGGTCCATTGGACCGTACCAAGCGGCGAAATCACGACCTCTTCCCTCGACATGGATTCATCCGTTACCTCTGAAGTTCAATTCGTCCTGCACCGCGCGAATGAGCGCGGTCATGCCGATCACGGTTGGCTGGATACACACCACAGCTTCAGTTTTGCCGGGTGGCATGACCCCAAGAGGATGCACTTCGGGGCACTGAGGGTTCTCAATGACGACGTCGTGGCCGGCGGCGGAGGCTTTGGAACCCATCCGCATGACAACATGGAAATTGTGAGCATTCCCACCGCTGGAGCGCTTGAACACAAGGACAGCATGGGCAACTCCTCGGTCATCCGCACGGGTGATGTCCAGATCATGTCTGCGGGAACGGGCATCCGCCACAGCGAATTCAATCACAGTGCAACGGACGCCGTACACTTTTTCCAGGTCTGGATCTTTCCCGATGAGCGTGATCTGACGCCCCGCTATGACCAGGAGCAGTTCAACGTTCCTACCCCCGGATCCTTGGCCTGCCTCGTCTCCCCTGACGGGAAAGAGGGGGTGCGCATCCATCAGAACGCTTGGTTCCACATGGGAGACCTGACCGCCGGGCAGGCTTTGCGGCATCCTCTGCACGGTGCAGGGCAGGGGCTCTACGCCATGGTCATGGAAGGGCAGGCGGAAATCGCCGGCCAATCCCTTGGAGAGCGGGATGCCATCGGTGTTTGGGATGCCGATGCAGTGAGCATATCGGCAACGGAGGATTGTCGGCTGCTCCTGATCGAGGTGCCCATGCATTGGTGATACCGCGTGGGAAAGTGGCCGAACCAGCGTGGTCATGTGGTCCATTGAGAATGGGCGCTGCCTGTAATTTGGCGGTCCACATTGGCCAATGAGGAAATTGCTTGCACGCCTGGGGCGTAAGAGGTTGGACCGCGAGTCCCCTATTGGACGGGAGCGGAAGGGGATGCGTGTTGAAGCAGGGACGCGCATAGGGTTGCTCGTTCCGGCCTCCAGTTTCATCCAACGGATACAATTGCGCGATCTGATCATCGGTCTGGACGAAATGGGCGATGAGCTCAATTGGAGCATGGTGGTGGATACGGGCATGAAGCGCAAGGCGCATACCCGTTCACGGGCCCAACGCATCCAGAAAATCGGTGGCGGGCTGGAGGTGCCTCCGGAATTTCCTCAGCGTTCGCAAATGGTCCTGTTCTGGCGGGACCAATGCAATGCGCTTGGTCTTCCCACAGACATTCCGAAAAAGTTGGTCGGTGTGGATGTGCTCCTTTGCCTGGATGAGGAACAATCCAGTCTGCCCCTCCAAGCGATGATGAAACGCTCCAATGCTGGTTTCAAGGTGGGGCCGATGCACGCTGAAGATGGTACCTTGGACTTCATGTTGACCTGGCCGGACGGTGGTGACATGCTATCCTTCGTCCAACTTGCGTTGCATTACCTGAAAACC
>CALKUW010000276.1 GCA_937996585.1 uncultured Flavobacteriales bacterium | reverse complement strand
TGTAGCGGCGACCCTGGACCATCGGCCGAGCCTCGTAGCGGCCGTCCCTGCGCTGCCGCACCCTGACCATCGCTCCCTCCTGTCCGAGAGAGCGTCCCGGCCTGGGGTCAGGCTGGGGTCAGGTGGGTGAGATGGCCGTGCCGGTGGGGAACGTGGAGGGGTGAGCGGTCTTAAAAACCGCTGGGGGTACCCCCGTGTGGGTTCGAGTCCCACTTTCCGCACCAGCGTTTCCCAGGGTCACCGACCCACCAGCACTGGGGTCAGCCTGGGGTCACACCCGAAACCAAACACCCCCGCCAGCGACTGGCCAGCGGGGGTACTCCATCGGCTACACTTCTGCTGCCGGGTGAGCTCCCCCTCACCTGGCCAGTCCCGGCACTGCTCCACCAGTGGCCGGGACGCTTTTCCTTCGTAACGTGCCTACCTGCCCCCAGCATAGTAGAGACCAGGAAGGTTGTCAATCATCGGCAACAACATGGAGCAGCTTATTACGGCACACGTGTGACAGCCCCCAGACCAGTTGGCAAAGTCGCACGATGCTACCAGACAGAAGATCGCACGCTGGAATACCAAATTTTTAGTTTTCCCTCTGCGGGCGCAGTCTGGCCGTCCACTTCCTTGGCGGCCTGCTGTCCGGCGGCGGGAACCTTCTCCGCCTGCTTCCGGGCGCTTATGGTCTCGTCTCCAACCACCTGACCAGCTTCTCGGGGTATTCTCGCCCCAGTTCGTCATACTTGGCCTTCAGGCACGGTGGGCAGCGGTAGCGGAACCCCTCAGCCTCGATCGGTTGACCACATTCAAGACAAGTCTCCCGCCCAACGGCCTCAACTTGACGAGGTGTTATGTTATCCACAGCCGAGGCCTCGAGTGGAACTTGACCAGGCGTTATCTTATCCACAGGCTCGGACTCCTTCCGTTGGCGCTGAGCACGCATCCGACAGGCGTCGGAGCAGTAACGAACCGGCCGACTCCCCCACTGGGCCACTGGTCTTCCACAGACGACACAGTTGTGTCCGCCAATTTTGGCTTGTACATCGGGTTTGTGATGAAACGATTGCGGATAAGTTTCTTCGTGTCCGCCAATTTTGGCTTGTACATCGGAAATGTCCGGTTTTTCCCTGGCGTGTTCGATTTTCTCCGATGGGTCGTGTTCGCCAATTTTGGCTTGTACATGCGGATTGTGATGTTTTTCGTACCCGTCATCACTGTCACTGTCCTTATACTCAGTGATCAGTGATGACGGCGGGAAAACATCACAATCCACATCGGGATGGGAAATGTTCGGTTTTCCGGGGTCGTCATCACTGTCACTAGGGTGAGTGGTCAGTGATGACGCTGGCCTGACCGCTCGCCAGCGACCATCCCCCAGTGGCTCAGCCCGCCCTTGCCGGCGCAAGGCCGTCAGCTTGTTCTTAACCGTCCCGACCGCCAGACCAGTCTCCTGGGCCAGCTCGTCGGGTGTGATGGCCACATGCTGAGCGAGCGTGCGGTAGACCTGCTCAAGCGGTGGCAGGTGGACCTCGACGCCGGCCAAGGCCTCGTCGTCCAGCGGCACGGCGCTCACCTCGATGGCCTCACCCCAGGTGATGTCCACGCCAACCATGGCGCCGGCCTTGGCCAAGTTCGACTTGGTCACCCGGAGAACCAGGCCACCGGCCTCAGCTGGGGTCACTAGTACCACATGCCTGGCCTTGGCCCGCTTAGCGAAGCTCCCCCATGGTCTGGCGTAGGCCAAGCTGGTCCCTGGCGCTGGCTTGGGGATGTGGTCCAGGGCCAAGACGGTTGCCGGCAACCGCTGCAGGAACTCCATCAAGGTGACGGCAGCAGCCGCCTCCTTGAGATCGTCGGTGTAGCTGCCGAGCGTCACCGAGTCCACGACCACCAGGACCGGCTGGTACTGCTCGACCAGTCTGACGAGGTCCCGCTGGCCGCCGGGGGTGGTGAGCGAGTAGCGTGTCCGGTGGTAGATCACACCTGGTGGCGGAGCAGACCACCCAAACCCCCGGGCTAGTCTGTAGGCCCGCCGGACAAACTCCTCTTGGTCAAACTCGGTATCGACGTAGAGTACCCGCCCCTGGGGAACGGGGCGGTCCAAGAATGGCTGGCCACTCGCCACACAGAGCGCTAGCGCCAAGGTCAGCACGGACTTACCGGTGCCGTCGTCGCCGAACCAGGTGGTGACCGTACCGGCCGGCAGCAGGTCGGGAAGTAACCACTCACGTGGTGCTGGCTCAGCCAGGGTCGAGATGTCGACTGCCTCAGGGCTGTCATCACTATCACTGTCACTAGGGCTAGTGACTGGTGATTGCTGACGATTGCCGACCGCCAGCACCGGGTTCGGCGTCCACCGGCCAGCCGACTTGGCGATGGCCTCTAGCTCACTCTCCGGCAGTGGCTCTTCGCACCGCCGGTTCATGAGTTTCAGCACGGCCAGGATCTCATGCGGCTCCAACTGGCCCTCACCCCTGAGCCAACCCGCAACTCGGGTCAACGTAACATTGCGCATTCCAACCGGGATCGTCCGTTTGAGCGCCTCCGAGAGTGGCTCCTGGTGATGGCCATTGCTCCCCCAGGCCGGCAAGTCGGCCGGCTCCAAAACCAAGGCTTCCTCTGGCTGGTAGGAAAGCCAGCGGTAGTCGTTCCTGCAATCCGGTTTGAAGGCTTTTGTTGGTGGCGCATAGACTAGACTGCCAACGCCCTTGATATCCCCCCACTCATGCTTCGTTGTCGTTACGGGCCGTTGGCTCAGGCAATAGATGTGCAGACCTCCACGCTGGCTCTCGGCTACCAGGCCTCGCCGCCAACCCGGACACTCATCATCTAGCCAAGCCTCGGCCACTGGTCGATGCTCAGCCTCCACGTCCCACACCCACCAGTGACCACCATGGGGATGACGGTGGCCCAGGATAATGGCGAGACCATCGGCCTCATGCCAGGGCCAAGCAACCTGATCGTCGGGTGCCGGCGGCCGGTGGATGAACCCCCGCCACTGGACTAGGGGCCGACCCCGGCGGACGGGGATCACTGGCAGCCCCCAGACCTGGTAGGCCATGACTTGGTGGTGTAGGATGGTGTTGGACATCCGACAACTCCTTTCCGGATGGAGCACCGTGGGTCCATCGCCCCCGGTGCTCGCTTGTTAGAACGGAAACCAAGTTCCAGCGAGTAATAACCTAAGCTTGATGTTAATGTTCATTCAGAGCTTGTAGTTCATATCGTTACTGCTGCTCAATCCTTTCACAAAATGATTGCTCTCTGGACGAAGTTCCACTCGAGCCATGGACAGGGGCTAAAGTTGCGCATAGGGACGTACAACTCGCCGTCCTCGCCGATCTCACCGACCATCTCGACCTGGTCCAGCTCCAGCCGATAACAACGCTTTTTGGTATCCATGCGAATTACCCAGGCGGTGGCGCCGGCCCGGCGGGCCAACTCAAGGGCCTCAGGCGGGAGACTCGGAGTCGAAAATCTCCGACTTTTGGTCGGCATTGCAATGACCGTCTCGCCGGAGGGCCAGGCTCGCACGACCTTCGCTAGCACGCAGTCCTTGCCGTGCTTATGGCCTCGAATGACGAACCCTGGTACGAGGTGCGATACTTCCACTGGCACTCCATAACCTCCCTCGATCACCGCCCGGCCGCTGGCACCGGCTGGGCGGCTACTCATCGGCACGACTGCAGATCGTTACGGGCTCACGCTTCCCTTCTGGCGCTGAGCTGCCAGCCGCTCCACTTCCTCCACTGGGATCAGGCGTCCCAATGGCGTGCGGGTATGCTGAAGCCGGCCTGTCCGGAGCCAAACCCGAACGAGTTCAACGGATACTCCGAGCCGCCGGGCTGCTACCGACGGGGTCACGAAGTTTTTTATCTCGCTCACGTCACACCCTCCATGAGTGCTTACCTGCTACCTGATGTTGTATACTGGCACCGTCGGACAAAACGAGCGGGAAAATGCAGGACAAAATGAGACAAAAACGACAAATGACTCGTCGAGCACAGCGGCCGTTTCGTAACAAGGAACCGTGGGTTCGGGAGGTCTATCGCTGGTTCTGGTCGCAGGGGTACGGCGCTGACGAAGCGTACGAGAAGTTTGAGGACCTTCGCCGCAATCCTACCGGTCACCTGGCCAAGGCGGCAGGTTTCCCGGACGGACTCTCACCGCAGCTGATGAAGAAGCGACAACAGGCTTCGCTCAGGACGGTAAAAGACGCCTGGATCATCTGGAACCGAGAAGCGGCGCAAACTGGCACCCTCCCCACGCTCTGGGACTTCCTGGCCGACCCGGTCCCGCACCAACCCCAGGTGCTGGCAGCGATCGCCGCCTGGCAACACCTAGCTGGGGAACCATGGCCAGTTACCC
>CALKUW010000275.1 GCA_937996585.1 uncultured Flavobacteriales bacterium | reverse complement strand
AAGGGCCACAGCCTGCGCACCGAGCTCCAGGCCCTCTTCACCGGCATCGATGAAAAGACGGGTGAAAAGCAGGACAAGGGGGACTGGGCCACGGTGCTGGCGGAATACTCCATCAGCCCCCATTGGTTCTTTTCCGTGCTGGACCAATACAACTTCGGCAATCCCGACCCCGACCAGCGCGTTCACTACCTGTATGGAACCGTCGGCCGGATCGAAGGGGCACACCGCCTCTCCATCGGATACGGCAAGCGCCGCGAAGGCATCTTCTGCATCGGGGGCGTCTGTCGCGCCGTCCCGGCCTCCAACGGTTTAGAGATCACCTTCACGAGCAGCTTCTGATGACGCGTTCCATTCTTCGTCCCCTCGGCCTGCTGGCCACCACCCTCCTCCTGCTGGGAGGTTGTGACGTCATCGACGATCCGGTCATCCCGCTGACCATCAACTACCGCGGTGAGGCTGAACCGCCCAGCTTCGACGCCATGACCACCGGTCCACAGCACGTACTGCTCGAAGACTTCACCGCCCACCAATGCGGCAACTGTCCTCCGGCCGGTGTCCTCGCCGAGCAGTTGGCCGAAGAACACGACGGGCTCGTCCATGTCCTCGCCGTCCATGCCGGCTCCCTTGCCGCGGTCAGCGATGCCCCGTTCGATACGGACTGGACCAACGATGAAGCCAACACCTACTGGGACCAACTTGCCTTCCAGGTGAACCCCATCGGCCGGGTCAACCGCCGCGGCGGCCCTGCGGAGATCGCCTCCCCCAACAATTGGTCCGCCCTCGTGGATGCCGAACTGGCGCTCACACCGCTGGCCCACCTCCAAGGCGCGGTCATCCCGGACCCCAGCGTGGCCGAGGACGTCCACCTGCACACCCACATCACCTTTTCCGAGGCGGTGGCGGGGGAGGTCCGGCTCGCCCTACTCGTGAACGAGAACAACCTCATCGCCGCCCAGCTCGACTACGGCAGCGACCCGGAAGTCATCGAAGACTTCGTGCACAACCACATGCTCCGGGGAAGCGTCAGCGGTGCGGATGGGCTCGTCATCGCGACAGACCCTGCGGCGGGCAGCACGCTCCAACTCGACTACACCCTCGTGTGGAACGACGACTGGGTACTGGACAACAGCCACATCCTGGCCGTCCTGACCAACGCCGACGGCGAGGTCCTGAACTGCCTTGACCTTCCCTTCAATCCATGAGGACACTGCGCACCATCACCATCCTGGGCCTGCTGCTGTGCGCGTGCTCAATGGGCATGGCGCAGGCGCTCCGCTTTGACGGCGGTCCGGTGGCCGGCATCAATGCCTCACAGGTCCAGGGCGACGACTACACCGGCTTCAACAAGCTAGGCCTGTCGGGTGGTGCCTTCATCGACGTCCGCAACCCCGACAACTACTGGGGCATCCGCCTCGAGATGCACTACGCAGAGAAGGGCAGCCGACGCGGAGGCGACCCCGAGGTGGGCACCACCACCATCGAGCTGCGGATGAACTACATCGACATCCCCATTCTGCTCGATGTCAACCTGGGCGACTACCAGGTGGGCTTCGGCCCCTACCTCGGCCGCATGATCAAGGCCGAAAAATGGCAACGGGTATCGGACACTTCGAGCAGTCTCGAGGACAACTTGAACACCTGGGACATCGGTGGGCAGGCCTATGCCAGGGCGCCCATTGGGGAGTCCACCTTTTTCCAGGCGCGCATCTCCGGCAGCGCCCTCAGCCTGAAGAGCGACAGCCCCGTACTCGGATCGACCCCCTTCGGTCCGCGCGTGCGCAATGTGGCCCTCCATTTCGGCATCGGCTGGAGCCTTCGCGGCAACTGAAGCCGAATTCTGCGTCCGCACTACAGGCCACAGTGCAGCGCGACAATTGTCATCGCAAAAGGTGACGCCCATCAGTGACTCCCTGCTTTTCAAGGAGAAATTGATGTATGACCTTTTCCAACCACCTCCTCCTTGCCGGGGCCGTCTTGGCTTTGGCAGCACCCCTCTGCGCCCAGGATTGCGCCGGTGACATCCAAACGGCGCCCGATTTCATCACCGTGCACATCGACGACCTCGGGTCCTTCTTCCTGGACCCTTTGTTGAACGATCCAGTTCCTCCCACAAGCAGCGTCACCGCCATTGAAGGGCTTCCTCCTTGCCTCTACGCGAATCCTCTTTTGTTCCCCGCGGGGTTCGTATGGATTGCCTCCGTGGATACTGAAAACCCGGAAGCGTGCTGCGGTGTCCACGATTTCACCTACTTCTATGGAGAAGGAGATGAGGCCTGCTTCGAAGTCGGTCAGATCACCATTTTGTGTGAGGCCCCAAAAGCCGATTGCTCACTCATTACGTTGGAGCCAGGTCCGATCCAGGATGCGAATGGGGACGGCACCGTCTTCAGCGTCGACACCGTCTGCGCGCCGGTGTGCAGCGGCGCCATCACCACGGTGGAGGCTCCATATTCCAACCTCAACACCTACACCTGGAGCATTCAAGGCGGCACACTTCTGGGCGCACTCCAGAATCCGGCCACCGTCGAAGTGGAGTGGGGTGCTGCCGGGCAGGGCAGCATCTCCGTCACGGTGGACGGTCCCAACGGCACGGAGGTCCTACAGGAGTGCGTCGACATCGGTCAAGCACCCACCGCGGACTTCAACGCCCCATCGCCCGTCTGCCTGGAAACCGGTGTTCAATTCACCAGCCTCTCAACCCCCGGAGCCGACCACGCCTGGGATTTTGGGGACGGCACCTTTTCGAATGCGGTGAACCCCATCCACACATTCACCAACCCCGGCGCCTACACCGTCAGCCTGACGGTCACCACACCCTTGCTGAATGACGCCGGGGACACCGTCTGTTGCTGCCAGGATACCCATTTCATGGACATCGAAGTCCTCAACCAACCCGGTCCCGACATCGAATGCGTATCCACCCTGTGCGAAGGAGACAGCGCCTGCTATTGGACCACTTCCGGATGTGCTGGAGCCAATTACCTGTGGACCGTAACCGATGCCAATGGCGACCCCGTCATGAACATCGACGGACAAGGCACCCCGGAAATCTGCCTGTTATGGGAACAAGGTCCCTTCGGCACCGTCAGTCTGCTCATCGACAATTGCAGCGACGTCTGTGACCAGGCAACCACGGTGCAGGTGCCCATCATCTCTTCGGAGGCAGACATCAGTGGACCTGACATCGTCTGCGAAGGCGAAGCGGCGGTCTACACGGTACCCAAATGGATGGACGTGGAATACGATTGGACGGTCATCGGTGCACAGTCCTTCACCCAGAACGGCAATCAGGTCAGTGTCGTCTGGGGTGGATCGGGTACGGGCACCATCACGGTCGAGTACGAAAGCCCCTTCCTCGCAGGACTCCAAGGTCATGAATTTCCCGACTGCACGGGCATCGGCAACCTCGAAGTCGTTATCCTGCCTGAATTGGCCATGACCGCAGCCCCGACCCAGGCGTGTACAGGTCAATCGGTCTTTTTCGCGGCCAATTGGGGAGACGTAACGTGGTCCGTCGATCCCGCCGCCACCCTGAATGCCTCGGGCGCGTCGTGCACCGTGACCTTCAATGCGCCCGGCACCTATGTCGTATCGGCGGCCCCGTTGAATCCGAACGATTTCTGCAACGACATC
>CALKUW010000274.1 GCA_937996585.1 uncultured Flavobacteriales bacterium | reverse complement strand
GGAGGACCTGTTTGCGTCCCTGTTCATCCGCAGCCCGGAATAGGAATGTGGCGCGCATGGGTCAGTCGGTTCGGGGCTTGGGGTCAATGCGTTCGACACCGTGAATGTTCAACAGGCTCCGTGAAAGGCCGTCGGCGCGGCCGGCAGGGACGGCGACATCGATGAGACATCGGTCGGTGTACCGTTCCCCCCGGATCTCGGCGCCCTCCTTCTGCAGGGCCTGCATGACGTGTCGGGTGAGGTCCGGCGTATAGCCGAAGGTCAGCGGTGTCATGAGGATGGATTGGCCGATACCGGCAGCGGCTACTGCTTCCCGCCCGGCTTCGCGGTAGGCCTCGATGAGCCCGCCGACACCCAGCTTGACCCCACCGAAGTAGCGCACCACCGCGATGAGCGTCCAGTGCAGGTCGTGGGACCGCAATACGCCGTGAATGGGTGTACCGGCACTGCCGGCGGGTTCACCGTCGTCGGCAGCCCGGAACCTGTCCGGTCCGAATTGCCAGGCGTAACAGACGTGGCGGGCAGCATGGTGCTCCTTACGGATGGCGTCAAGGTGTGCTTCCACAGCCCGCTCGGCCGCGGCTTCGTCATTGAAGGGCAGGGGCAGGGCGTAGCCGTGGAACTTGCTCCCCTTGGCCTTGAACAGTCCTGTGCCTGAAGCGAGCAGAGTGGGGAAGGTGTCCCGCACCTCAGCTCATGGGGTTGAGGGTGACGCTGTACACATGCACCGTGTGGGGATCCCGGCCATCGAAGAACTTGTCGAGGGCGAGCAGGATGTTGCCGGCGCTGAAATAACTCGTGTGCAGTTCGGATTCACCGGCCAATCGCCATTGGATGGTGTAGCTCTGGTCTCGGTCCTTGTGGTGCTGCGTGTAGTCCAACAGGGATTGCAGGGCTTGTTCCCGACTCGACCCGGTAGCCCGGTGAAAGAGGAAACGCTGGGTGTGCCTTGGGTTGTAGGTGAACAAGGAGACCTCATGCAGGCCGTCCTGCTCCTTCCATTGGAATTCGAGTTGGTCTTCCGCGTAACCGAAATAGCTGCGGATGTCTTCGAGCAGGCGTGATGCCTGGGCGGGTTCGGCGTTCATGTCGTGCTGTGTTCCGTGTTGGCGGGGGTATACTCTGGCAAATGTGCCTCAAAGGCGGTGCGGACATCGTGCACGGTCCACAACCTGCCATCTGCAGCGTTCCGGGCCGCATCGAGGGTGGCACGTACGGCTTTACGGTCCACCTCTGCGCGCGCGGCTCGGAGGATTTTCGGGTGGTGGGTCGGCAGCAGGTTTTCGTGTCCGCTCATGAGTTCCTCATGCAGTTTCTCGCCGGGTCGCAATCCGATGACCTCGATGCGGATGTCCTGGTCCTCTACGAGACCGGCAAGGCGGATCATGCGGCGAGCCAGGTCCGCAATTCGGACACTCTCGCCCATGTCGAAGACGAAGATGTCGTTGCCCTCGCTCGTGGCGGCCGCCTCCATGACGAGCTGCACCGCTTCCGGGATGGTCATGAAGAACCGGGTGACTTCCGGATGGGTCAAGGTCAAGGGACCACCGGATTCGATCTGGCGTCTGAACAGCGGGATTACGCTGCCGTTGCTGTCGAGCACGTTGCCGAACCGGGTGATGACACATTTCATGGCCGATCCTTCCCCGATGCTGCGCACCACGAGTTCGGCCATGCGTTTGGAGGCCCCCATCACGCTGGAAGGGTTCACCGCCTTGTCCGTACTGATGAGCACGAAGGTGCCAACCCCGGAGGCCTTTGCGGCTTGGATGACGTTGGCCGTCCCCATGACATTGGTTTCCCAGGCCGCGATCGGCTGGTGTTCCATGACCGGGACATGCTTATAGGCGGCTGCGTGGTATATCACGTCCGGCTGGAATTCCTCGATGAGGTGTTCCACGTCCCGGGGATTGCGCACATCTCCGATGCGGGTTTTGAGCCTTGAGCCGTTGGCCCGTTCCCTTGACCTGCCCATGAGTGTCAGGTCATGCAGCGGGGTTTCCGCAATGTCCATGGCCATGACCTCAGCGGCACCGCGTTCGAGGGATTGCATGACCAGTTCGGAGCCAATGGAACCGGCTCCGCCTGTGACCAGGATGCGGGCGCCCTGTACTTGTGCTGCAATGGTGGAATCATCCAGGGCGATGACGGGGCGACCAAGCAGGTCCTCGATGCGGATGTCGCGCAATTGGCCTGCACTGAGTTCGCCTTGTATCCAGCGTTGGGCAGGGGGTACATCCATGATGCGCAGGCCAGCATCCAATGCGGCATCGATGGCCTGTGCCTTCCGGGTGGGGTCGAGGTGTTGGATGGAGATGATCAACCGCTGCGCGCTCTGTTCGTCGAGGATGCGCCGGATGTCCCGGGCGGCGAAGATGGGCACCCCGTCGATGCGTTTTCCCTTTTTGGCGGGGTCATCATCAAGGAAGGCCACGACCTTCATCGGGTCGGCGCTGGGGCGTTCCACGGCTTGTTTGGTGATGATGCCCGCCTCTCCGGCCCCAAAAATGACGACAGGCGTGGGCCGTGCGGTCTGGAACCGCTCGTAGACGGACCGAACCGCTACCCTGAATCCGATGAGCAGAACCGCGGAGATGAGCAGCTCTATGGCGGCCACACTGACTGGAATGGGGTAGGTTTTGCCCATCCATGCCGCCAGGAGGTCCAGTGCGATGAATATGCCTGTACCGGCAGAGAGGGCGAGCAGCACCCGGCGGGCATCCCGACTGCCACTGAACCGGATGATGCCGGCGAACGTCCGGAACAGGAGCATGGTCAATGCCCTCACCGCGGCGTAACCCGGAATGAACTGGCGGGCAGCCTCGAGCTCGTGGGTGGGGATATTGAACTCGAACCGCAGGGCGTACGCCAATCCGAGGGCCACACCGCTCAGGGCGAGGTCAATGCTGAAGATGACCCACCTCGGCACCAATTGTGGTCTGGATTGAATTGTGCGAAAGAGTGGGAACATCGTGGTGTGCAAGATACCTCGGGCGGCTTGCCGACGTTAATTTCCCGGATTGACGCGATGGGTGCAGATTCACGAACTCCACGGCGCGACCGGCGCCCCCTTTCCCCGGGTTTCCGATGCCATGCCGCTTGGGCCTGCCTGTGGTTCATGTTGCCATGGGGACTCGACGCACAGGATGCGTCGGTTGACCTCATCGAGGTGGAGAAAACCCTGAACGAACTGGTGAAGGGGGTGTCTGCTTACGACAAGGATGCTGCCCAGTTTCTCGACCGGAAACTCAAGCCGCTGCTGTTGGAGCCCACCTCTGATGCGGCCATTGTTGGGGTGTTCGTGGAGCGGCTTGCTGCCATCGATGCAGCGAATCTCGGGGCATTCCCAGAGCAGTTCGGATATGCGAGAAGTGTTCAAGCTGCCTTGTCCGGGGATTCGCTGAGGGTGCCCTTCTCCGCGTGGGACGCTGCCGTCGTGAGGGCCATGTCCCAGCGTCGCTGGGCCCGGAATTTTGCGCCGTTGCTACCGTTGGGCAAGGACTTTCTGCTGGATGGGGTGTTCCACCAAACGAAGTCCGTGCGCTGGAGCTTTGAAGGGCCCATGGCCATCGCCCTGCCCGAAGAAGGGGCCCCTCAGTTCCTTTTCGGTCCGTCAGGTGTTTTGCTCGCCGAGGCGAAGGGCGATTCCCTCATCGTCCGGATGACCGGTGGGGAATACGATTATGGTGGCGAGCGGTTTGAAGGACGGACAGGCCGCGTCGACTGGGGACGGTCCGGCTGGGACCCCACTCGGAACCATGCTGATTTCGATCGTTATTCCATTCGATTGAAGACCCCGTCGCTGACGGTGGATTCCGCCCGTTTCACCACGGAGCTCTTTCCCGATCCCTTGCTCGGTCAGCTGACGGACAAGGCCAGGGTGCGGAAGCGCGACGAGAAGACCGGAGCGGCTGTTGATGCTGCCCTTTACCCGAGGTTTGATACTTACGTCAACCGTTTGTCCATGCCGGAAATCGTACCGGGTGTGGACTTTGACGGGGGCTTGACTGTCAGGGGAGCGGAGTTGCAGGGCAAGGGGACGCTGGAGGAGCCGGCGCGGTTGCGGTTCCGCAGGGGAGATACGCTCTTTGCTGAATGCCGCTCGACCCTGTTCATCCTGAATGCCAAACGATTCAGTGGTGAGCGGGTGGAAGCGGTCATGCGCATGGGAGCGGACAGCCTGTATCACCCGGAGGTCGGTCTGCGCTTCAACCTTGACGAGGGGCGCCTGGCCCTCATCCGATCGGAGGACGGACTCGGTCCACGTCCCTTCACCGATTCACATCACAACCTGTTTGTGGACTGCAGCGTGCTTGCCTGGAAGAGGGGCGAGACGCGCATCCGGTTGGAGGGGCCTCCGGGTTCCGTCCGGTCCACGGCAGTGTTGACCAGTGCGGATTTCTTTGACCCCAATCTGTTTCGCGACATGCAGGGGATCGACCCTGTCCATCCGCTCATCCGGGTGCTCGACCACATCAAATTGACCGGTGATTCCACTTTTTCAAGCGGTGCTTTGGGTAGTACCATCCGGTTGAGCGAGCCCAAAACCCGGGCCATGATGATCCTGATGGCGCATGAGGGCTACCTCGATATGAACCTTGAGACCCGTGTGGCCACGGCTACCGACAAGTTCTTCGCGGACATCGCCAATTATGCAGGGCGTCGGGATTACGACGTGTTGTTCTTTCGTTCCGAAACGACCGGAGGCGGTCACGGGGAGATCAGCCTGTTGAACAACCTGTTGACCTTGGACGGTGTGGATCGGGTGGATGTCAGCCGCGATCGTGGGGTCATCATCGAACCGAGGAACGGAAGGGTGGTCATCGGGGAAGACCGCGATTTCTCCTTCGCCGGGGGTGTACGGGCGGGCAACCTGCAATTCGACGGGTCGGACTATGATTTCGATTACGGCCTGTTCTCCATTGAATTGAATGCCGTCGAGTCGTGCAAGATTCGGGTCAACGAGGAAGAACGGGATGCCCGCGGTCGCCCCAAACGGAAGCTGGTCAAGAACCGGCTCGAGTACATCCAGGGGGTGCTGCGCGTGGACGTTCCGGTGAACCGCTCAGGCCGGTTGAGTGAATTCTACCCTGAATACCCCGTATTGACCACGGACGAGCCGAGCTACGTCCACTGGGATGATGTGGCCATTGAAGACGGGGCATACGAGCGCAACCGTTTCCGCTTCGTGGTGGAGCCCTTCAGTTTGGACAGCCTCGATGCGCTGGGGCGCCAAGAGCTCGTATTCAGTGGTACGCTCGAGTCAGGTGACCTGTTGCCGCCCCTGACAGAGGACCTTGTGGTGATGGACGACCTGTACCTCGGGTTCAAGACCTCCACACCGACCGGAGGCTACCAGGTATACGGGGGTGTCGGCACATTCGACCAGGACCTGACGCTGAATGGCGGCGGATTGCAGGGGGGCGGCAAGCTGGATTTCCGCACGGCCCATGCGGAGAGCGACCGGTTCGTGCTCTTGCCTGACAGCACCAAGGGATTGGCCCAGGTGTTCACCAACAGAGAGGCGGCAGGGCCACCCCCGGTTCCCGATGTACAGGGCGAAGGGGTGCAGGTGCTGTTCGAGCCCCGTTCCACACGGATTTCCGCCCGGACGGAGGATGTGCCCATGCGGTTCTTTGACGGGGAGAGCGAGCTGGATGGCGGTCTGGTGCTTGGTTCGGATGGCATGACGGGCGATGGGACGATGAGGTTCAGCGGGGCTGAATTGGGGTCGCAACTGTTTCGCTTCAACCGCCGGCACATCTTGGCCGACACCGCGTCCTTCCAATTGGACCAACAGGTGGAAGGGGCCCTCGCCTTCAAGACGGACAACGTCCATTGCGACATCGACTTCGATGCCCGCGTCGGTGAATTCGCCTCGAACGACGGCGAGACCAGGATTGAGCTGCCCGCCAACCAGTACATCTGTTTCATGGACGAGTTCAAGTGGTTCATGGACAAGGACAAAATGGAAATGCAGTCCAGCCGCGAACCGCTGGATGACTTTGTCATCGACACGGATGAGGCGTCTTCGAGCTCCAATTTCTACTCGACGCGGGCCGATCAGGACAGCTTGAATTTCCTGGCGCCAACAGCGGTCTATGATGTCAGCGAGGCCGTGCTCTCTTGCGAAGCGGTCAAGTTCATCCGGACGGCGGATGCTTTCGTGGAGCCGGACAGCGGCAAGGTCGTCGTGCGGCGGAGGGCCCAGATGGACCAGCTGACCCGCGCGGTCATCGTGGCCAACGTGGTCACGCGGCACCACAGGCTGTTCGATGCGGATGTCAACATTCTCGGGCGATATGAATACGATGCTGTCGCCAGCACATTCTACAAGGACGAGAATGGCTTGGAGCAGCTCATCCGCCTCGAGGAAGTCACCGTGGACACGAGTGGCGAGACGGTTGGACGGGGTGTCATTCCCGTACAGGAAGGGTTTGCGCTGAGCCCCTTCTTCGGTTTTTCCGGAGAGGTCAGGTTGGCCGCTGCACGGGAGCATTTGGAGTTCGTCGGTGCGGTCACGCTCGAGGCGGCCTGTCCGGAGACGGATAAGCAACAGCTGATGTTTACGGCGGTCATCGACCCCAAGGATGTCCGTATTCCCTTGGACACCACCTTGAAGACCCCGATGATGGCCCACCTGGGTGTGGGTGCCTACCTCCGTGACATCGATGAGCCGGGGGGCGGTCCCTATGGCGCCTTCGTGGATGAGGTCCGCAGCCACAAGGAGTTCCGGATACTGGCCGCGACCGGAGAACTGCGGTATGATAAGCGCGACGGGGTATACCAGGCTGGCACACCGGAGAAAATGCTGCAACCGAATCTTCCGGGAACGCTCATCGAGCTCAAGGCGGGGGAATGTGCGGTGACGGGAAGCGGTCCTGTGGCCCTTCCTGTGGACTACGGTCTCGTGACGCAGCGCACGGCGGGGGATGTAAAGGTGTTCCCGACGGGCACCGGTCTGGAGGCGGCATTGACGGTCGGGATGGACTTTCCCTTCGACGATGCCATCTGGAAGGACTTCGCTGAGCGCCTGCAAGGTTGGCCGACGGCGGTGCCTTTGGATGTGACCCAATCGACCTTCGAGCCGGCCCTGCGCGAATGGCTCGGATTGGAGGGAGCCGACGAGGTGCTGGGCGAAATGACCCTGATGGGGGCATTCAAGAAGACGCCCAATGCGATC
>CALKUW010000273.1 GCA_937996585.1 uncultured Flavobacteriales bacterium | reverse complement strand
CAGGTTCCACCACCAATTCCGGCGGCCAGGGTGCTGGCCATGCCCATGTGCCGCATGGCGCTGTTGGCGCCGTCAGGCCGATTGCTGGAGGGGCGTCTGTTCGGCATGGCCCACGTTCGGGGTTTCCTCGTCGGAAGACGCTACCTGCATTTCAGGCTCCGCGTCCAGGCGACAGGTTCCCACGATTTGGGCGCCGGCCTCGACGGCCATGCGGCCATACTGGATCTCACCGTCCACACGGCTGGAGGCCTTCAGGCTGAGCAGACCTGCCACGCGCAGGTGACCAAGGACAAGGCCCTCGGACTCGCAGTCCATACAGTCCACACGGCCTTCCACGCGCCCTGTAGCGCCAATGACAAGGCGGCCAGCGGTATGGATGTCGCCCTTAAAGGACCCGTCAATCCGGATACTGCCCTCACTGCGGATGCTGCCCTCCATGTGGGTACCCTCCACGATGCGGTTGATGCCCTGCTCGAACGAAACGTCGTTGGTGCGTTGTCTTGCCATGGTCCTGGAATGCCTGTTGAACATGGTTCAACGGTTGCCCCGAAGGTAATACTGGTCGAAGAACATCAGGTAACCGTCTACATTCTTGCCCTTGAAGAGCTCAACGTAGTTCTCCGTGTGGATGACGAACACCTTGTATCCGCTCGTATTGAAATCAATCATGCTCTCCCGGTTGTTGGTGAGCACATTGTAGTAGTCCATCGCCCGGTCCTTGCGGACGAACTCCTTGACGAGCACGAGCTGGTTCTCGCGGTCGAGCAAGTTGCTGGTGACCTTGAGGTTGTTGCTGGCGAAGTACTGCCTGTTGAAGTCGGACAGGGCCGCCTTGGTCTCCTCGGCACCCCCATCCGCAACGGGGATGATGACGCCCAGGTAATGGGCCAGCACGGGGTTGTCCTTGTAGTTGCCCCAATCCGGCAACGTCGGAACGGCGTCGGCCTTCTGCTTCTTTTCCTTGGCGTCCGCCGCACCGAGGCCGGACAGGATGTCTTGGGCAGCCATGCCCGTTTCCGTTGAATCACAGGATGCCACCACCTCCTTGAGTGCCTCGATGTAGTTGTCCCTGCCGCGGGTACGCCCATCCAACCAGCCGATGCACTGGGCGCGCAGGAACTTGTAGCGGCACCCCTGCGTGTGGTCAGGCACCGTATCCAGGAGCGCGTTGATTTCCGTCAGCAGCGCCTGGTAATCCTTCTGGGCGTAATACCGGATCACGTGCGCCTCGTAGGCGGCAAGCTCATCCAGCCTGCGCTGCTCCTCGAAGTCCACGAAGTCCGGGTCCTCCACGAGCTGGGCCCATTCACTGTCCGGGTAGCGCAGCGAAATCTGATCCGCCCAGTATTGGGAATTGCACGTACCGCAGAACGGGTTGGCATAGTTCTCCGTCTCCTCGAGGAACAGGTAGGTCCGGTACAACTGGTAATGCGCCAATGGGTGCTCACTGCTTTCCTCGTAGCGGTCCAACAGGTCCACCCAGGACTCGATGGCATTGTCGGTGTCTTCCAGCTTCTCCTTGTAGATGACGCCACTTTGGTAGACCGCCGTGGCCGTCTCCACATCTGCTGCAGCTCGGTCCTCCTCTGAACAAGGCAACCCTTCAAGCAGCTCCTCCGGCGTCGGCAATTCGCCCGACGCCGACATCAGGTCACCGGAAGCCACATCTTCAGCCACCTCCTCGATCGTCCCGAATCCCGAGGCCATCTTCCGGCTTCGGCGCCAATCATCCTCCAGAGGGCGGTCGCCCCATCGGTCGACGAAGAACGACTGTCCCGCCGTCCTCAATCGCGGATTGTAAGGCCAGAATGCCGTAGCGCTCCCCGGCCCGTTCAAGCTCGCTTCCAACGCCTCCTCCGCGAGGCGCTCCGCTTCTGCCGCTGCTTCTTCCTGCGCCACCCGCAGGTCTTCGATGATCTCCTCCATCCGCGCATACCGCGCGTCCTCATCGAGGTTGCAGATCTCGCGCAAACTGTCGTTGCGCAGAATCACCCGCAATTGCTCCACCAGTTCCGTCAAGCTCCGGGCGTTGTTGCGCACCTCGGCGTAACGCGGATGGTCCTCATCCATGTTGGCCAGCGTACTGTCGTAGTAGGCCTGCGCCAATTCGTATTCGCGGTCCTCGAGGTGCAGGTCCGCCAGCGCGAGGAAGCACTTCATCCTTGGCCGGCGGTTCCCGGAATCCTCGGCCAATGCGTCCCGCAGGTAGTCCATGCCCTCGGGCCGGTTCAATTCCTCGAGCTCGATCTGTGCCAGGGCATAGAACACCTGGTCCCGGTACTCCTCGTTCTTGTCGTCCTCGAGCATGTCGAAGAACAACTCCCGAATCTCCTCGCTCCTGCCGCCGCGACGGTCATAGGCCAGGGCCTGCTGCATGCGCGCCTGGAACTCCATCTCATACGGCGTGCGCAGCTTGACCACCTGCTCAAAAAGGTCGATGGCCTCCTTGTTGCGGCCGTATCGCTGCTTCAATTGGGCCAATACGAACAGGGGCCGCGCCCGGTCGTGCTTCTTCTTGATCAGGGGAATGGCCCGGTCAATGGAAGCCATGGCCTCCTCGATGTTGTCCTGTCCGAGCAGGAAGTCGGCCTGCACCAGGAAAGCGTCGGCGCGCAAGGCATCGGATGCATCCCGCTCGCCCACGGCCTTCAGCAGGGAGGAATTTGCCTTGGGCATGTTGCCCAGCGCCATATAGGTCCTCGCCAACCACGCCCCAGCCGCCACCTGACTGTCCGGTTCCTTGTGCTTGCGTTGCAGGTACTTGAAGACCTCTTCGGCCTTCACGAAATCCCCCTTGTAGAAGTGGCCCTTGCCGATGATGGTATAGTTGTCATCGATCCACCGGTTCAATTGGGGGCGCTTGAAATCCTTCTTCAAGCTCGACGGCGGCGTCATGGCATGCCGATCCACCACGCGGGAGCATTTCTCGATGGCCCGCTCCATCAGGGGATAAAGGAAATCCGCCTGATCCTCCGTGCCATAGAGGAACAACGGAATCACCTCGTCCCAATCTTCTTCATGGGTCTCCGCAAGCTTCTGGTCCGCCTCCTCCATGGCGAGACGCGCAAAGTGGAACCCGTTGAAGCGGGATGTCGTGTTGTGGTAGGCCCTGTACACCCTGCCGTCACGCTGAGTCGTGCACCCCGTCCAGGACAAGGTACCCACCACCATGGACACCAACACCAAAAGGCGCATGGCCCTGGAGATGGACATGGCGCTCAATCGCCGCTGGTCGGAATGGGGATGCATCATGTGCAGGCTGCGTGCAGTGCCAACTACAAAGCCGCGAAAATATTGCAATAGACGCGCCCCAAAGACAAAATAGCCCGCGCCTTGCGCTGATGTCTGCCATCTTTGACGCCGATGAAACGGCACACCAACACGGGAGGTAAGCGGAAAGACCGCAACAATTACCGGCTGATCCTGCAAGAGGAAGTCACTTTTGCGGAAAAGTGGTCCCTCAAGGTCAAGCCCGGCCAACTCCGCTGGCTGGCCGCCGGCAGCATCGTCGCCATCATCGGCATCACCTATGCCGTCGTCGCCCTCACCCCACTGCGCGAATGGGCCGTTCCGGGCTACCTGTCCACCGAAACAAGGCAGATGCAGGTGGAGGCCTGGCACAAGGCGGACTCCCTTTCACGCGAACTCGCCACCCAACAGCGGTACATCCAGAACGTGTTGGATGTATTGGAAGGCCGCGTCCAGCCCGATGCCCTTCAAGAGCCTGGTGGCATGACGGGCTCCGATGGGGTCAGCGAGACGCCTGCAGAAACACTGAACCAGACCCCTACCAACAGTCCTTCTCTTGACCGCCTGAGAAACGAGGTGAAGGAAGAAGACGCCTTCACCATTGGTCGCAGCGGCGGACTCGATGATGTCGGTCTGTGGATGTCCCCTGTGGATGGGCGGATTTCAAGTCCGTGGAACCCGGAACAGGGACATTGGGGCGTGGACCTCGTCGCGCCCGCCGGAAGTCCCGTCAAGGCCTGTGGCGATGGAACCGTTGTCTTTGCCGGCTTCACGGCCGGAGGCGGTCACACCATCGTGATCCAACATCAGGGAGACAGGCTGTCCACCTACATGCACAACAGCCGCCTAGACGTTTCGACCGGACAGCGAGTACTGGCGGGAGACGCCATTGCCGTAATTGGGAGTTCCGGCGACCACAGCACCGGGCCGCACCTGCATTTCGAATGGTGGGAGTCGGGTACCCCCATCGACCCCGCGCTGAGGATCAACCTCAACGGTTGATTAACCCGCGACGGCACTCGGTATGGCGGCCTCCTGCCAGACCGTCATCTTCCTGAATTGCTCAATGCGTGCCGACAGGGCCTGGCGGTCCACCGCCCGGATGCCTTCCGTTCCGAAGGACTCGCAGGTGAAACTGGCCAATGCACTGCCTACCACCACAGCCTCCTTCATCGCGGCAAAGTCGGTCCTGTCCATCGCGGCGAGGTGGGAAATGAAGCCCCCCGCGAAGGTGTCACCGGCACCCGTAGGGTCCACGACATCCTCCAACGGCAAGGCAGGACAGAAGAAGAAGTCCAGCTGTTCCGCCTCCATGTGGAAGAGCAACGCACCATGCTCGCCCTTCTTAATGATCAGGTAACGGGGGCCCATCGCAAGGATGGACCGTGCGGCCTTGACCAGGCTGCGCTCACCGGACAGCTGGCGTGCCTCCTCATCGTTGATCGTCAACACATCCACCCGTGAGATGACCTTTTTCAAACCCTCCATCGCGATGTCCATCCAGAAGTTCATGGTATCGAGCACCACCAAGGCAGGACGTTGGTCCATCTGATCCAACACCGACGCCTGCAGGGCGGGGTCGATGTTGCCGAGCATGACCCAGCGGGCATTTCGCCACGCCTCGGGAATAACCGGGTTGAAATCGGCCAACACATTCAACTCCGTCTCCAGCGTGTCGCGGCCGTTCATGTCCATGTGGTAGGAGCCCGACCAGAAGAAGCTCTTCTCGCCCTCCTTCATTTCCACTCCGTTGAGCATCATGCCCGCTGATTCCATCGCCTTCAGCTCCGCGTCGGGAAAATCCTCGCCGATGACGCTGACCAGACCGGCACCGACACCCAACCTGCTGGCTGACCAACCGATGTAATTGCCCGCACCTCCGACAATGCGCTCCCGCGCGCCGAAAGGGGTCTTGATGGAGTCGAATGCAACGGTGCCCACAACGAGCACGGAAGAGGAATCAAAGGACATCTGAAGCGGTTGAGCCGCAAAGATAGCGGACGCCTTTATCCGCCGTGGTTCGTTGCAATGATGATTGAAAGCGCGTATCTTTGCGCACCCTTTGAAAAAAGGGCTGAGCATTCCCCTATAGCTCAGCTGGTTAGAGCGACTGACTGTTAATCAGTAGGTCCCTGGTTCAAGTCCAGGTGGGGGAGCAGAAAAAACCCCGGAGACGTACTCCGGGGTTTTCTTTTTTGTAGGCGTTGCAATCAAAGCAGGTTAATCCTGCTCGCCAACAGGTCCTTGTAACTGCCGCCAATGGGAATTTCCTTTTCCATGTCGCGCACCTGGATCATGGAATACTTGATGCTGTGGATCGCGTCTAGGTTCACGATGTAACTCCGGTGCACCCGCATGAAGCGGCGCTCATTGAGCTTGTTCTCGACATCCTTCATCGTGCTGTGGATGGTGTAGCTCTGCTCGGGGGTGTGCACCACCACGTAGTCCTTCAGGGCCTCGATGAACAACAGGTCGTTGTGGTCGATCTTCATCAGCCGGCTCCGGTTCTTCACGAAGAGGTATTCCGCGGTCTCCTTGTGCTCGGCCATGTTCCGGAGGAACTCATTCTCGAGCCGCGCCTCCTGTTCCTTCGAAAACTTGTGCATCGCCATTTCGATGCTCGTCTGGAGGTCGACATCCTTGAACGGCTTCAGAACGTAGCCGTGGGGCTCTGCCAATTTGGCTTCACCGAGCGTGCTGCGGTCGGCATAGGCGGTCAGGAAAATAATCGGCACATCCAAGGTGCGCTTGATCTCCTCCGCTGCCGCGATGCCATTCATGTCGCCCTTCAGCATGATGTCCATGAGGATCACATCCGGCCTGTGGCGTATGGCCAGGTCAATGGCGTCTTCCCCATTGTCTGCGGTGGCCACGACGTTGTAGCCGATTTTTTCGAGCGTCTGCTCGATGTCTTTACGGACGATGCTCTCGTCTTCCGTAACCAGAATATTGATGGACATGGCTGTTTCAGTTTACCCCCCTTCAACCGAGTGGAATTGTTCGATGGATTGCAGGCGATTATCCTTCAAACAGGTTTTTGGGTCGGCGAAAGCTAATCAAAAAGCGCGTACCCCCGTCGGTTTCCGCTTTCAATTCCGCATCCAGCTGCTCGCTCAACGCCTGAACGAGGTAGAGTCCGAGAGAGTCCCGCGTGCTCCAATCGAACCCCTCCGGCAGTCCTACGCCATCGTCCAACACCTCAAGGTCGATCCGTTCCTCATCGGGCTTGTCCTCCACATCATGGGCCTTCAACCGGACGGTCACCGTGCCCTTTTCACGCCCCTCGAAAGCGTATTTCATCGCATTGCTGACCCACTCGTTCAGAATCAAACCGCACGGAATCGCCTGATCCAGAGGGGCCTGCACATCATCCAGGTCGGTCACCAATTCCACATGGGTGTGGCTCCTGTAGCCCTGTATGATGTTTCCGGCAATGCGTGTGATGTAGTCCGGAAAACCGATCCTCGACACGTCGGTGTTCTGGTAAAGCGTCTCATGGATGATGCTCATCGTCGAAACCCTGTTCTGTATCTCCTCCAGCCCGACAATGGTCGCGTCATCCTTCACGAATTTCTTCTGCAGATTGAGGATCGAATGAATGATCTGCAGGTTGTTCTTCACCCTGTGGTGGACTTCCTGCAGGAGGATTTCCTTTTCCTTGAGTGCTTCGCGAATGCGGCGGTCAATGCGTTTGCGCTCCGTGATGTCATAAGCGATGGCGCTGATCTCGGCATGCTCCTCAGGCGTTTCAATGGGGTTGAGAAACAACTGCAACCATTGCTTGCCCTCGCCATCTGCAGCAGGCAATGCCCACTCCAAACGCTGGGGTTTTCCATTCAAAGCCCGGTTGAACCGGTCCGTGATGTCAAAGCCATTCAGGTCCCGGCTCTCCTCCACGGCCCGTCGCAATGCGTCCGTGACTGCCTCAACGCCATCGTCTTCTACCGGCACACCCAGCCACGCACGGAAATTCGCATTTCCACTGGTCACGGCATGGCCCTCGGATGCCGTCCAGATGATGAAATCCTCCCCCGATTCCACAATGGAACGCATGCGAGCCGTTGCGTCCCGCAAAGCGGACTCCGCCGCAATCCGCTGTCCGATTTCCTGGGTCAGTTGCTCATTGGCCTCCTCCGCAACTTCAGCCCGAATCCGCTCCTGCATCAGGGCAAAGCGATCGGTCACATCCGAAATGTTCACCTGGACAGCGGGTTGCCCATCGAAAATGGTCAACCTCCACTTGAGCGTCAC
>CALKUW010000272.1 GCA_937996585.1 uncultured Flavobacteriales bacterium | reverse complement strand
ATGCGGTAAGTGAGCTCGCGCAGGGGGCCGTTGCCCCGGTTGGTCAGGACGGCGGATTCAGGCGTGCTTTCCGTGAGGTCGAAATACTGGTCGTATGAACCTTCGCCGCGCGCGACCCAATTGATGTCGGATCCCGACTCCGTCCACAGCCGGATGGGTTCGCTGTTCCAGTAGTCGAGGAATCCGTCGCGCAGCTCGGCGGACAGGATGTTGCCCCCGTCCGTGGAAATCTGGACCTCCAGGACGTCTGAGGTTAACGTGGCCGTCTTGGGGAGGTAGGTGCTGTCCTCGATGCTCCTGGCGGCAGGAAGGGTGACGATTTCGTCTGTAGCTTCGGGAGTAGCGGCAGCGGTCTGCTGTGTCTCGTCCACCGCCTCCGGGACGGGAACGAAGTAGAGCTGATACACGATGACCATCGCGAAAATCAGCAGGAAACCGGTGATGGTGTTGCGGTCCATGGGGCGGCAAACTTAAGGGTTCACCACGCGTGGGCGAGGTCATTCATCCACAAGCCTTTCACTTTCATGGCTTGCTCGAGAATGTCACGAACGCACCCCTCGCCGCCACGAACGGGGCTGACGTAGTCACAGACAGCACGAACCTCGGGGGCAGCATCATGCGGACAGCATGCGATTCCGGCCGCTTCGAGGACCGGCAGGTCAGGGATGTCGTCCCCCATGTAGCACACCTTTTCGGGCGTGATGCCCCACTTTGCGCACAACCCTTGGAACTCGCCGAGTTTAAGCGCTGCGCCCGTGATGACTTCAGTCACGCCGAGGCCATTCATGCGGCGGATGACCTCCTCGCTCCGACCACCCGTGATCATCGCGAGCTTCATCCCGCATTTTGCGGCGTGTTGGACGGCGTATCCATCGCGGGTGCTGGCGGTGCGTACCTGTTCTCCGCCAGGCATGAGGTAGACCGTGCCGTTGGTGAAGACACCGTCATTGTCGAAAACGAAAGCCTCAATGTCCGCGAGGCGCTGCTTGAATTGGGGGGAGTTCGGGGTGTCCATGGGCTTGGAGGATGCGGTTGGTCAGGATGCGATGCAGGGTGGCGAGTTCAGGAGTACTTCCCGGACCGGACGCCAAGGCTTCCATCTGGGCTTCAAGCGTGTGTCTGTCGTTTCGGGAGGCGGGACCGGAAACGGTGCCCAAAGCGTTGCCTTCCAGTGCTTTGGTCACACTCGCCACGATCAAGGGTTCAAGGATCTCGATGTCCAGACCCGATTGTTCGAGATATCCTTCCACGATCCCGATCCAGGCGGCGGTCAGGTTGCCTGAAAGGACGGCGCAGAGGTGAAGCGCCCGTCGTGATTCGGAAGTGAGCGGAAAAGCTCGGGGTGCCAACCGTGTGGCCCATTCCAGCATTTCAGGACGGTTCGCTTCGACGCCCAGTGGGAGGGTATTCCAGTCTGGGGTGGTGTCATGACCAAAGGTCATGGGGGGCCACATGACGGCCCGCTGATGGTCAGAAACCGGCAAGACATCGCTTGGGACAGCGCCGGCGTGATGGACGAGCATGGTCGTGGTCGGAATTCCATCGGCGACTTTGGTAGCCACTGCGGGTAGCGCGTCGTCGGGCACGGTGAGGAAAATGGCATCCGCGTCATTGTGGACCGTCCAGTCGTTTATGCTCAGCACCCTTTCATCTGCGTTACGGCTCCAACGTTGGGTATTGACGCCGATGGTCTCCAGCCGGTCGGCGAGGTGTCGGCCGAGGCGGCCCATTCCAATGACGTGGGCCGTGGCGATCATGCGGCGGCCTTGGTGTTGCGCTTCCTCACGCGGCGCTGTTGCCGCACGGCCATGAGCGCTCCGGCGGTCATGATCAGGCAGCCGAGCCACAGCAGGTTGATCTGCGGAAAGACGATGGCCTGCATCACGATGAAATCGCGCCGGATGGACAGGTTCTCCCAGACGACGGTCTCGAAGGTCGCTTCGCCCGGGCGGAAGCCGTCGATGCGGAGCTTGACGCCGCGGTCTTCGAGCGTCACCATGTCGGGAATCAGCAGGCTGTCCCTCACGATGTATAGGGCGGTGAAATTCGTGTCGGGGCCGTTGCCCGTCAGCCGGAAATGGGCAGCGACGGCGAGGTCCTTGTCGAGGAGGCCGAAGGCGGGCTTCTGCTCCAGCGTGACGGCGGAAATGGAGTCGAGGGCGAGGATGGAGCGCCCGATGACGAGGCTGTCGCGCCGCATGAGGTCGTGCTTCCGACCGTCCATCCAGCCATCCTCATCGGCATCGGGATCCGATACCCGGCCCCACTTGATGTGCGTGTAGAGGTCCTTGTTCAGGTAGCGCTTGGTATCCGGCTCGGGGGCATTGCCCATGCGTTCATTGAGCTGGATGCGGGGTTCGAGTGTGAAGGCAAATGGACCGGGCCGTCCTGCAGACCAAGGCTTGGCTTCCTTCCGCTGCCTGTCATTGGGAATGGGGAGGAAGGTCCAATGGGCCTCCAGGTCACGGGTGAAATCAGGCGATGCCGTGTGGTCTCCGATGCACTGGAACAGGAACCCCTCGTTGGAGACCACTTCACCTTCGGCATAGGATGCGGGGAGGGTCTCGAAGTAGTCCACGGCGAACTTGGCGTGGATGCCTTCCTGCCTGCGTTCGCGGTAGCTGACGTAGTAGGGGCCCATGGCGATCGTGTCGCCTTCGAGCAGGAGCAGATCCTCTTCGTTGGACAGGCTTTCATTCAGCATGGCGAGGTCGCCGAACCGGTTCTGGGAGACGATGTCCTTCTTGGCGTTGGAGAGCACCGCACCGAAGATGACGAGTGCGAAGCCGATGTGGGCGATGCTCGCACCTGCGTGGTCCCAACGGCCTTTCAGAACCTGGATGATATAGTCCGCGTTGGCGAAGGCCGACCACAGACAGGCGAGCAGCAGGGCCACCCGCGGGGCTTCCCAGGCGGCGAAACCATAGGTCAGAACGACGGGCAGTGTGACGGCGACCGCGGCAAGCAAGCTGCGCAGCGTTTGCATGAAGACAGGTTTGCCCGGATTGCGGCCGTAACGGAGAAACTGTGTGAATGCTGTGATGGTGATGAACAGGAAGGCCAGCGGTACCTGAATCGCATGGTAGGTGGCATCGAAGTCGGTGCCGGGCGCGAGGTCGTGCGTGGCCAGCTTGCGGGCCAATGCGCTACCCGTCGATTGGTGAAGCTGTTCGAACCAACCGCTGAAGGGAGCGAGGAAGTGGTTCAAGACCGGTAGGCTCGTCTGGAAGGTGATGTGCACTGCCGAAGCGAACATCAGCATCCCGCCGACGAACATCCAGAACTCCCGGGTCCACAGGGGGCTTTCGGCGTCGGTGCGCGGCAGATGCCTGAGGTGGGCACGCAGCACGGCCATGGTCATGACGAGTAGCAACCCCAGTGTGCAGAGGGCGGGGTCGAGTACGGCGATGCCGACCATGAGCAGGGCCTGCAAGGCGCCGAACAGGACCCGTTCGCGGCCAGGGGCGAGCAGCAGAGTGCAGAACAGGGCGCAGCAACCGAGCAGGAAGGCCAGCAGCTGGGGCAGGATGCCGCTGTCGACGAAGCTGTGGACGGAGGTGTCACCGAGGATGCCACTCTTGGTCAGGAAGGTGCTGTACACCACCAAGAGGAAGGACAATCCGACCATGAGGTAGGTGGCCGTGACGGCCGTGCCCGGCTTCGCCCGGTTGATCAGCAACAGGTGGGCGCCGGCAACGAGGACGAGCCAGGGGACCAGGGAGCTGTTCTCCACCGGGTCCCATGCCCAGAATCCCCCAAAGCTCAGCGCTTCGTAGGCCCAGGCACCGCCCATGAGGATACCGGCCCCGAGGATGGCCACGCCGAAGAAGGCCCATGGAATGGCCCGCCCCATCCACTCCTTGTGGTCGCGCAACCACAGTCCCGACAAGGCCATGGCGAAGGGCATCAGCGTGCTGGCGAATCCGAGGAACAGCGTGGGCGGATGGATGACCATCCAATAGTTCTGAAGCAGGGGGTTGAGCCCCTGGCCGTCCGCGAATTGCGGGATGAGTTGCAGGTAGTCGGGGTTGAGGGTCCACGGCAGCCCGGCATTTTGCGGGGCTTCACGGAGCAGCAGGAAAGGGTCCAGCCCGAATTGGAAGTCGCCGAACCATAGGCCGAGCAACATGGAACTCAGGGCGGTCAGGATGCCGCCGTGTACCGCCATTACGGGGGCTTCGAGCTTGCCGGGTTGTCGGCGCAAGAAGACGATGGCCAGCACAAGGATCCAGCACATCCAAATGAGGAAGCCGCCTTCCTGTCCGCCCCAGAAGCTGCTCAGCATGAAGCCGAAGGGCATGGCGTCATTCAGGTGTTTCCAGACGTATTCGAACTCGTAACGGTGGGAAAAGATCAGAAGGTAGAGCAGGGCACTGGCGCCGAAGATGCCCGCCGCCTGGACGCGGAATCCCCAGCGCCCCAGCGCCTTCCAATGGGGGTCATCCCCGCGGACCAGCCGGGTGTAGCCGATGGTGGAGGCGAGTCCCCCGGCAAAGGCGAGGGCGATGAGCAGGCGGCCCAATGAGGCGGCCCAGGTCCATTCTCCGGTGTAGGCGATGTCCACTGTTCGGTGTGTCCTTGGTGCAGCTTCAGCCCGCCTCGGGCTTGGCTTCCGCGAGGCTGTGGCTCTCCTCGTTGTATTTGCTCGGACACTTCATCAGCATCTCCGTGGCGATGAACTGCCCGTCGACCACCTTGCCGTAAAGATCGATGGACTCGCTCTGTTCCAGTCCCGTCGGCTTGGCTTTGCGGAGCACGACTTCCTGAAGGGCGCCGTCCTTGTCCCGCATGTGGAACCGGGTTTCCGCCACTTCGACCATGGGGTCGTACATGACGGGGTGGTCCGTATCCAATGTGCCGGATACCTTGAATTCGATGCCCGGTTCAGCAAAGGCGCGGGCGAAGACGACCGACTCGCTGTTGGCGGTGAACACGCTGAACAGCGTGCCCATCAGCACGGCGACCATCAGGATGACGACGATGTTGAGGCGGCTCATGGTTCAGGCGTTCGTTTCATTGGATTCTTTCTCCAAACCACTCAGACGACGGTCCATCCGCCACATGGCGATGGCGAGGCCGGCCAGGATGATCAGCGCCACGCCCGTCACGACATGGGCCTTGCCGCTTCCGAAGAAGAAGCCTTCGAGGCTGCTGAGGAGTAGGTAGGTCATGGACATGGCGGTCATTTGGTCAACAGGTTGTGTGCCACGCGGTTCATGCGCAGGCGCAAGGTGTACATCCAGTAGCACAGGGCGCCCCATCCGATCACGGCAGGATAGAAGACTGCCCGGAGGCTGTTGTCGAGGTCATAACTGTTGAACCCCGGGTTGCCATCCTTTCCGGGGTGCAGGCTTTCCGTGTAACGGGGCAGCACCATCAGCAGAATGACGAGCATGACGAAGGCGAACACGTTGTAGACCGCGGCCAACCGGCCCACCCGGTCATCCTCCGCCATGGCCGCGCGCAGGATGAGGTATCCGGAGTAGAGCAGCACCGTGACAAGCGCGCCATTGAGTTGAGGGTCCGATACCCACCAGGCGCCCCAGGTCCAGCGTGCCCAGAGCGATCCGGTGGCGAGTCCGAGCAGGCCGAAAACCAGACCGGTTCGGACGGCGGCTTCGGCGCGATGATCCCAGCCTATGGCCCCCGTTCTCAACTGGGCCAGGGAGGCGACGAAGCCCAGTCCCATGATGAAGAACATGGCAAACCACATGGGCACGTGCCACAGCAGGTTGCGGATGCTCTCCATGATGTTGGGCTGATAGGGAAAGCTGAAACCCAATTGGGGAATGTGCTCTGTTGGTGCAGGAGCGCGAAATGAGGGTGGGATGTCACCTTTGGCCGCTTCCGCAACGAAAGCCGCGTTGCCGAGGAAAAGTGTGCCGGCATCCGGCGTGAAGAGGAAGGCATCGAGGGCGCGGGAGGGCATGGTCGCGGGGATGCCCACTTCAGCGACGACACTGTGTGGGGTCAATTCACTGATGCCCGTGCGCAGCAACTGCTCACCCGAACGAAGTACTAGGGTGAATTCACCAGGATCGGCGTTCGCCCCAGCGAAGGGCTGTCCAA
>CALKUW010000271.1 GCA_937996585.1 uncultured Flavobacteriales bacterium | reverse complement strand
GGAAGGAACCGATGCCGCTGGTCAATGTGGCCAAGATGCTGCCCGGGAGGCGACGCGGATCCGCGACGGTCTTCCACCGTGTGCCGGACCTGATCCTGGCGCCCGGTACGAAGGCCACCGGTTCCAAGGCCGGGATGTCCGCCCACCGCTGCAGCTCGGGATAAGCGGTCAACAGGATTTGGAACCCGTGATCTACAGGGGTGCCATCCTCCATCCGTTCGGTGCGCAACCTGCCCCCCAGCCTATCCGAAGCTTCCAGCAGCAGCGGGGCAAAACCGAGGGATTCAAGGGTGAGGCACGCCGCCAATCCCGCGGCACCGCCTCCCACGACGATGGGGCGTTCAAGCGTGCCCATCGCTGGTTTTTTTGGAGGCGTCCACCAAGCGGTGAAGCTCCTTGAGCTCCGCTGGCGTGAAGTCCCGCCACTCGCCGCGCGCCACATCCAGGTGCATGTGCATGATCCGGACGCGCTTCAGCCGGACCACATTGTAACCCAGGTGCTCGCACATCCGGCGAATCTGCCGGTTGAGCCCCTGCGTCAACACGATGCGGAAATGGCGCGGCCCGGTCTGTTCCACCTCGCACTCACGCGTCACAGTCCCAAGGATGGGCACACCACCGGCCATGTCCTCGATGAAACTTCCGCGGATGGGACGGTCCAGCGTGACGTGATACTCCTTTTCGTGGTGGTTGCGGGCACGCAGCACCTTATTGACGATGTCGCCGTCGCTCGTCAGGAAGATGAGCCCTTCGCTGGGCTTGTCGAGGCGGCCGACCGGGAAGATGCGCTGTGCATGACCGATGGCGTCGATGATGTTGTCCTTCTCGCGTTTGCGGTCCGTCGTGCAGACGATACCCACGGGCTTATGGTAGGCGATGTAGACGTGGTCCTCCTGCCTGGTGGGCTCACCGACAGCCTGCCCATCCACTTCGACCGTGTCGCCGGGCATGACCTTGGTTCCGAGCTCGGGCACCACCCCATTGAGTGTGATCCGACCCTGCTCGAGCAGCTTGTCCGCCGCGCGGCGCGAGCAGTGGCCGACCTCGCTCAGGTACTTGTTGATCCGAATGCCACCGTCCGCCATGCTGCAAATAAAAGCCGGGCCACGCTCAGTCCGTGAGCACGAGCCGCCACCGGGTGCCGTCCTCGAGGGTCAACAGGTACACCCCGGATTCCCACCCCTCGCGACAGAGTTCGTTGCGCTGTTCGAAAGCGAGCCGCAGCCGCCCCCGTGCATCGTGAACGGTCCCCGAAGCCGCAGGCCCGTTCCACCGGACGCAGTCCCGGAAGGGGTTCGGACCGATCGTGCGGGACGCCGGTCCCTCCGCTTCGTCCAAGCCGAGGATGATGGCATAATTGTTCGTCGCGTTGGCGGTGGGGGTGGCAAACCACACCCAATAGTCTGCCCCGTCCGGATACCGGCCGAGCGATGCGTCCTGCTCGGACGGACCGAAAGGGAAGAAATCCAGGATGACCCAGACCTCATTGTCTTCGTCCCATTCGGACAGCACGATTTCATCGCCTGAGGCCGAGAGGGTGAAATCTCCGTGGAAGGGCCCCTGTTCCGGGTCGTTGTCCACCCAGTAGAAGGCCCAGCTGCCCGGGGCAATGGTGCCTTCCGGGAGGGCGTATTTGCCCGGATTCGAGAGGTTGTCACTCAGGTATTTGCCCCCGAGCTCGATGGGCTCGGAGCCCGCATTGTACAGCTCCACCCAGTCATCGAATTCGCCAAAGGCATCGGAAACGTTGTTGGCGTTGGCCGACATGAGTTCGTTGACCACGAGGTTGGAAGGCGACAGGCCGACGGTCACCGTCACCGGCGAACACGGCAGCCAGCGCTCCAACCCCGCGCTGGTCGTCGCCTGCACGTGGTAGTCCACCGTGGTCCAGTTCCACGCAACGGGCACCTTGACGCCCCAGGTGCCGTCCCCGGGCTGCCGGTCGCCGTGCTCCCCATCGTCATACATGGTGAAGGGCTGTGGCCCGGTACCGGGATCGATCCAGCAGGTGACCTCGAGCGCATCGTCCCCGCCATCCACGATGGCCCGCACCCGTAGGGAATCGAACACGGGTGCATTGTCCTCCAGCTCGTGCATGACCAGTACCGGCACCTCGGAGTCCAGCTGACCTTCGAGCGATGTGGTGCGCGCCTCCAACCAGGGCAGGATGCCATATTCGACATGTCCTCCCCACGCCTCGTCGAGGGAAGCGTCGAAGTCCTCCGCGGTGAAGCCGAAGGACAGGGGGTAATAGGCATCGCCATACACCAGGGGCGAGAGTGCCGCGAGCCGGGGCTCGAGGAAGGCCGCCACGCTGTCGGGGTGGGCGTATTCCTCCATCACCTTGCGCAGGTAATACGTGTACCAATCCCGGTATTCGGGCACGTCCATCAAGCGGTCGTACAGCGGTCGGTATTCCGTGGACCACGTGTAGGGATTGCGGGTCTCCCAATCCTGGTTGACCCAGTCGATGCCCCAGGTGTTGTCGAGGTCGTAGGCGATGTAGTCGAAGAGCCCGGTCTGCGGATTGTGGTAGAGGTAGAAGTTGTTCTTGTTGCCGGCGTAATTGTCCCAGTTGGCGATGACCACGTCGAGGGCCTGCACCTTGAGGTAATCGGCCACGTTGAAGACCTTCTCGAGCGCGCAGGGCAGGTCTGCGGCCGGCGTATTGTTCAGGATGTCGATGAAGTGGGCGATGTCGGTGTAATCGTCTTCGTCGGTGTTGGTCTTGAGCTCGTATGCGCGGCGCCCATTGACCTCGAACTTGTATGAATCCGGCTGGTTGTCGATGTACTCGAGCGTGGCCGGCCAGAGGCACTTGTAGAAATTGCCACCGTCCCGGTCGTAGTACTCCTCCACGAACTCCTCGTCCATGTGCTCGGTGTTCACGTAGACCCCCATGTACTCGCCGTTGAGCTCTAAGCGCACCATGCTCGTCCTCGAGCCCGCCAGGCCCATGCGGCGCAGGATGTCCCAACTCAGTGCGGCCCGCAGGATGGAGGGGTCATTCTGGTTGGCGTTGACGTTGAGCTTCTCGAGGTCGGCGAGTTTCTGCCCCGGGATGAAGGCATTCAGGTCGATCTTGAAGCTCTTCTTGGGTGCTGACAGCGAGGTATTGCCGCGCAGCCGCACCGCGATGGTGTCGATGACCGTATCCAGTACGGAGGACTGGTAATGGAATACGGCGGGAAAGGGGTTGTTCGCCGCGTACCCCACATCACCGAACAGCATGGCCTCCGCGCTGTCCGGATCCATGGTGATGGACATGGTCGCCACCTCATCCTGCAGGTAGAGCGGACCGAATGGCGGGATGTCGGTCTGGGCAGCCGCCAACACCGGAAGGCACAGCAGCAGGGTCAACAGGGCTTGGAGCCTGTTCGACAGGGTGCGCAGGTTCATGGGGCAAATCTACGTGGAGGCCACCCCGATTCCTTCGCCATCATGAGCTGAATGTCACGGCATCACGATGAGCCGCTCCGTCCATGTTCCAGGCCCCGAAGTTGCCCGAATGAGGTAGCAGCCCGGGGCGATGCCATCCAGTGGATACCAGCCATCGGACAGCTGGGCATTCCACGAACGCACGAGTGCCCCACCGAGATCGAACAACATCACCGGTCCCACATCAGGCCCCAGGCGGAAACCGTCGCGCGCGGGGTTCGGAACCGGATGCCACCGGGGCGCCGCTTGCTCTTCCAACCCCACCACGGGGGAAATCGTCACGTCCAACTGATGGGGATCCCCCTTGCAGAATGGATTGTACTCGATCAGGGTGACAGACCCCGTTCCCGGCGCGCTGCCCTCGTCCCAGACCACCGTGATGACTGCGGTTCCCAGTCCTGAAATGATCTCACCCCCTTCCACAATCCAGTCGAAGTCACTCGGGGCATCGAGGTTGTCGGCGGCGTACGTGGCGGTATCCCCGAAAACCACTTCGCCGGGTCCAAAGATGTCCCCGACGTACAGGTAGGCGCAGGTGCCATCATCCTCCGTGGCCTCCTCCCAGAAATTGCAGGCTTCCGCATCCGTACAGCCCGGCAGCTCCGCCTCATCGCAGACCCCGTCGCCGTCGGCGTCGTTCAGGCACTCACCCGTACAATCGACATAATCCACACCGTACAGGTCCCAGGGGTATTCACAGGCACCTTCGAAGTCGTCCGTCGCCTGCGGGTCGAAGTTGCAGGCCTCCACATCCATGCAGCCCGGTATCTCCGCCTCATCACATACCCCGTCGCCGTCGGTGTCGTTCAGGCATTCACCCCAACAATCGACATAGTCCACATCGTACAGGTCCCAGGGGTATTCACACGCGCCTTCAACATCTTCCGTCGCCTGCGGATCGAAATTGCAGGCCTCTTCGTCGAGGCAACCCACGACCTCATCCCAATCGCAGATGCCGTCGCCATCGGCATCGTTGGTGATGATGGTGCCGTCGGGACCACAAGTGTCGCATTCCTCCTCGGCGTAGTAACAACTGCCGTCGTCCTCCGTGGCAGCCGGATTGTAGTTGCATCCAAACGGGTCGGTGCAGCCCGCAAGCGGCAAGATGCCCTCGAACGGGAGGTTGCCCGGATCATCGAATGTCGACAACGCCCCACCCGACGTGACCACGGCCACCGTGGAGTCGATGTCGAATGTGCTGCAGGTGAGCGGCTCGAATAGCTGGAATCCGACCACATCGCCCGCATCCGCATAGATGGTCATGCTCACCCAGCTGCCCCCTTCGTATTCGAAGGTTCCGGAAGCGCCGGCGGTGATGCCGTCAATGAGGGCGACCACCGTCATGTCGAAGGCAGGTTGCCCATTCAAGGTGACCTCGGCGATGTAGGTGGACGGAACGGAAGGTTGCACTTCCGGCGTGAGGTCCGGGCCAATGCAAGGGTCGACATCGTCGCAGATGCCGTCGTCATCCACATCCAGGACGCCATCACAATTGCACCAACCGGTGTCCTCCAGGAAGATGCAGCTGCCGTCATCCGGAAAGGCCGCGGGATCGTAGTTGCACGCCGCGGGATCCGTGCACCCTTCGCCCCCTGTCGAAAGGGCATCGTAGTCCACCGTCCAACCGATGTCCTCCAGCAAACCGAGCCCCATCGGCCCCGGTGAATGGACCACCTCACCGCCGTTGATCGCCGGGGTCATCAACGAGTTCAAGGACCCATTCGGATAGGTTGCTTCATCGAAATGGGATAAGCTCGAACCTTGTTCCCAGACGTCCGGGGCGTACAAGACCGGAGACGGGAGCACGCTGTATGTCCCGGCCTGGGGGCCCGTCCAAATGAGGTCCTGCGAAGTAAGGGCGTCCCCGAGCAGGGTCGTTCCCGTCAGAAATGTGGTGATGGGGTCACCGGATCCTGTGGACACGAATCCATCGAATACGCTGACATAGGAAGGAATGTTGAAGCTCCCCACGCCATTGGCATCCACCGTGGCACCTCCGACAAAACCCAGGCCATGCCCGATTTCATGCAACACCACGGTCACAAAGTCCATCTGGCCGGGGGGCACCGCGCCATCCAGGCCGTAGTACCAGTTGGTTCCGTCGTCGAAGTTGGCTTCGATGTCTGCCACCCCCGGTTGCAGGTCATACCCCGCCAGCTTGTCCGCCAATGGCGAGGGGTACAAGACGTTGTATTCGGG
>CALKUW010000270.1 GCA_937996585.1 uncultured Flavobacteriales bacterium | reverse complement strand
AGGAGGACGGCCACGGGGTTGAGGTCGCCGGCGAAGGCCTCGGCCCCGATGCGCAACGCCTCAAAGGGGATGGAGCCGATGCCGGCGAAGGGGTCCACCACGAGTGCGGAGTGCGTTGCGAGTGCGGAGTGCGGGGTGCGGGGTTCGGGGAGTTCGTGGGCGGCTTTCACCAGTTTCCGGGCCGTCTCCACGAAGAGGGAATTGTGGGCGTTCTCCCAGGCGGCAAAGTCGGCGATAAAGTCCAGGAGCGTCCGGCGCAGGGTGAAGGGGTCGGAGAGGTCGCGCCCGCCGCCGGGGAAGGGGCGTAGCGCCTCCCGGGCCGCCTGGCGGAAGGATTCGGGGCAGTGCGGGTCGGCGGGGTCGGGGAGGAGGGTGGCCATGAGGACAGCGCGGCAGGCGGCCAGAGGTTTGGTGGCCCACCAGACGTGGAGGGTGTGCAGGTGCCCCTTGCGGATGTTCTGGTCTTTGCGGGCGTGCTCCGAGATCCGCCCGATGGGCATCTCGTCAGTCTCAATCAGACGGCGTGCTCCTTTCACCGCATGAGCCATAATCCGTCCTCGTGGATCACGAAATCCTGGGGGTTTTCGGATACCGAGCCCGACGACCAGGTGAGCTCCTGGATGATCAGAATCCCCGTACGCATATCCTAGCCGCCGACGTGCTCTATCGTGCCCAACAGCGGGGTGTCTCCAGCCGGTGTGCCTGTATGGGCCAGCGCCCGAGGGGTCATCTCCGACCCCGCAGTTTTCATATCGTCCCCTCCCCCATAATTTGCTGTGGTGACAGCTGATAATAATCAATCTTCATCACAGGCTCCCACCCCAATCGCGCAGGATCTTGCACCGTCACGAGCCGTGGCCTTGTGGCACAATCGAAGACCACGTATAGCCAGTAATCCTTCCGCAGGCGACCGGCGGTCTTGTACTCGTTGGGGGCGAGCACGATGGGGCCCGAGGTGGCGCGGCCCTTGACCTCGATGAAGCGGACCTGCCCGCTTTCGGGGTGGCGGGAAAGGATGTCGAACCCCCGGTTCTCTTGCGAGACGTCCTCCGGCAGCCAGCCGCGCTCGCGCTCGTACCGCATGGCCGCCTCCGTGGCGATCCGCTCCGCCTCCATATCGGGGACCAGCTCGCGCACCGCCCCCTCCTCCGGGTAAGGCAACACCAGGGCGGAGCCAATCCGCGTGATGTCAGCGACGGCGAGTTGCCGCTCCTGATCCAGTTCCTTGCGGCGGCGCTCCCAGCGCTCGATCAACTCGTCCAGGCGCTTCTGTGCCTCGCTTAAGGCCAAAGACACCTCCTCGCCGCGCTGCTGGCGTTGCAGAAGCTCTGCCACCTGCCGTTGCTGCCGGTCGATCAAGGCGTTCAGGCTCAGCTCCACATGCCGGGCGATAGTCTCCAGCTCCTTCAGGCGCTCCCGCTGCACTTCTTCCAGAAACACCTCGAGCCCCTCCCGGAAAAGGAACCCCTCCACCTCCTGGGGGTCCACCGGGATCAACGGCTTCTCTGCCGGCGGCCGGTTGGCGGGGATCAGATCGAGGAACACCGTCGGTTGGCGCAGCCGCTTCTCCCCGCTTTCCGAGGCCTCTACCACGAAGATGCGGCGATGCAGGGTGTTCCCCCGCCCGTCGGCCACCGAGGCGGCAAAAACTTCGAGGCGAGCGGGGGCTTTCCGACCGAGCTCGTAGAAGACGGCGCCCCGGCGCAAGTCTCCCTGGGCTTCCTCCCAGAGGGCCTCCCGGATTGTCTCGAAGAGGGGATGTCCCGGCGTCACCCACTCCAGGGTGGGGTCCTGGCTCAATTGCCGCTTGTCAAAGGTGATGCGTCGATAATCCCGGCCCAGCGGGCCGAAGCGCGCCTCCAGCCGCTCGCCCACCTGAAGCAGGTGCCGGGGGATGCGGCCCAGCGTGTACACCCCGTTGTGCCCTCGGGGGGCAGGCAACCCCACCACCGGCGCAGCCTGCAGAAAAAACTCCTCCACCACCTCAGGCACGAGCCGACGCTCCTTCGCCTCAGCGGTTTTGGTGAAAATGGCCGAGAGGTTGAGCTCCTTCTTAGCCAGACCCTCCAAGGTAGACTGGCAGATGCGTGCAAAGCGCTCGCGATCGAGATCCGTCACCAACCGCTCCAAAGCGGCTTGCGTGCTCACCCGGCCCGCGTAGAGATCACGGAAAAGGCGATCCAAATAGTTAGCCGGAATCACTTCGCC
Source organism: uncultured Flavobacteriales bacterium (assembly GCA_937996585.1). GTDB lineage: Bacteria > Bacteroidota > Bacteroidia > Flavobacteriales_D > Sanyastnellaceae > UBA8752. The sequence goes on along the minus strand of CALKUW010000270.1, from coordinate 2,687 downwards.
TACCACATCGAAGACCTGATCGCTTCCCAGCTCTTTGCGGATCTCCTTCAGGCGCTCCAGGAGCCGCTCCAACACCTGGCCCTCCCGAGTGTTGGAGGCCACGAAGTTAAAGATCAGGCAGTCGTGCTCCTGCCCGTAACGGTGAATACGCCCGATGCGTTGCTCCAGGCGCATGGGGTTCCAGGGGATGTCGTAGTTGATCATCAGCCAGCAGAACTGGAGGTTGATGCCCTCCCCAGCAGCCTCGGTCGCCACAAGGATCTGGGCCTCCTCCCGGAACTCCCGCTCCGCCCAGAGGCGTGTGCCCGGCGTATCGCGGTCCCCGATTTTCATTCCACCGTGGATCCAGGTGACCCGTAGCCTCCACCGCCGCAGCTGCTCCACCAGGAAATCCAGCGTCTCCTTGAATTCCGTGAAGATGATGAGCTTCGTGCGGGGATCGCCATAGATCCTCTGATTTGAGAGCACCTCCCACAGTTTCTCTAGCTTCGAGGATCGCCCGCGTTCCTCTAGTTCCTTCGCCTTTGGCACCAGCACCCGCAGATCGGCGATCTCACGCCGGATTAGCTCGTGCTCAGAAGGCAGAGACGCCGTCTCCACCTCCTCCTCAAGGCGCGCCACCTCGTCGTCGGGGAGCTCTTCCACGTCCTCCAGGCGGGAGAGATCTACCGTCACCTGCTGGGGCGTCCGAAGTTGCCGCTCCAGCTTCTGCAGCCGTCGCTCCAGACTCATGCGCACGGCATGGATACTGGAGGCGAAACGGCGCTGATACATGGCCATCGTGAAGCCGAGGGCCCGTCCCCGTACCGAAGCATCAGCCGCGGCGCGAATAGACTGCTCCTGCACATAACGGGTGAGGAGCTCGTAAAAGCCGAACTCCTCACCGTCCAGGTCGAAGTGCACGGTATGGACCTCCCGGTTGGTGAAAAGCTTCCGTACCCTCCCAGTTTCGGGGTCCGGGAAAGTGACCAGGGCCTCTTTGGTCCGGCGCAGGTAAAAGGGCGCATGGTTCCGGCGCATGCCCTCCTCCAGGCTGCGCACATCCCCGTAGACATCTCGGTCCAGGAGCTGCAGGAACAGGGAGAAGTTGACGGGATCACCTTTATGGGGGGTCCCCGTCAGTAGGAGGAAGTGATGCGTCCTCTGAGAGAGAAACTCGCCCAGCCGGTAGCGATCGGTTTTGTGCTCAGGGTCGCTGGCGCTCATGCGGTGGGCCTCGTCTACAATGACCAGATCCCAGTGGGCGCGCTGGAGGCTTTCTAACACATCCTCACGCTTGGCCCAGTCCATGGAAGTGATCACTTGATGCTTGTCCTGCCAGGGGTTTACGCCGTAGGCGGTTCTCAAGTCTACCCCGCGGATGATGTCGAAGCGCTCGTGAAAGCGGTCCCGAAGCTCCCGCTGCCACTGGAACACCAGATTGGCCGGCACGACAATCAGCGTCCTACGCACGAGCCCGCGGAGCTTGAGCTCTTTCAGCAACAAGCCGGCCATAATCGTTTTACCGGCGCCGGCGTCGTCGGCAAGCAAGAAACGGATCTGGGGCAGCGGCAGGAGGTAATCATAGACGGCCTCCAGTTGGTGGGGTAGAGGATCCACGCGGGCAATCGACAGGGAGAAATAGGGATCGTATTCATAGGCTAAACCTAACCGGGCCGCCTCGATCCCTAATCGGAACTGCCGGGCATCCCCATCGAACGAAGCGTCCACCGGGATGATCTCCAACGCCTTCACCTGCGCTGGCTGGAGTACCCGCTCATGGTATTGTCCTGTGCGTAACCCCTGGCCCCCGATTTTGAGGGCATCCCCAATCGGCTGAATCAACAGAACGCGAATGGGCTCGGGCAAGGCGTACCCTTTGACGATTACGCCCAGCTGAAGGAAACAGCCGTTATCGCTGGTGCCCATCCGCCGTCCGCACTCCTAACCCTTCCCCTTTTTAATGTTCTCACGCAGCAGTGGGGTTCCGTCAAGGGCGTTGGATACCCACTTCACCCGGCGCCATTTCCCGCTTCCACAGTTGCGACACTTTGACTGGCTCTACCATCGACTTTTTGGGCTAGGGCATGAACAGGCATTGCCAATCCCTGCCATGAGGGGCTCCGTCGAAAAGCGTGTAAACATCAGGCGGCGACCTCCTTCCCGGCGACCTCGATCCCGTCCTCGTACCGTACCCCCACGTAAACCTTGGCCAGCAGCTTCGGAGCGTTCAGCCGCCGGAACCTCATCTGGGCCACCATCAGCATCTTCCAGATCACCGCCGTGGCCCGTTCCACCTTCTTGAACCGCTTGGCCGCGTCCGTACGCAGCCGCGGCAAAGGGCGATTCGACCACGTTCGTCGTCCGCAGGTGGCGCCAGTGCTCCTTCGGGTACCGGTAGAACGTCACCATCCGCTCCCAGTCCCGCCCCAGCGTCTCCGCCGCCTTCCCGTACCCGTGCCGGTGGCACCACCCCTCAAACTCCTTCCGCTTGCGCTCCGCCTCCGCCCGCGTGGGGGCGTAGGCGATGGCCCGCAGCATGGACTTAGCCCCCGCCTGCTGGCCGTGCGGCACCTGCTCCAGCACATGGAGGACCTTGTGGTTCCAGCACCGTTGCTCTTCCGCCTCCGGCCAGATGTTCCGCAGCGCCCCCCAGATCCCCAGGTGCCCGTCCCCGATCACCAGCCGGGGAGCAGGCATCCCCCGCT
>CALKUW010000269.1 GCA_937996585.1 uncultured Flavobacteriales bacterium | reverse complement strand
GCCCTCGACGGGCAACGCTTGCACTTGGTGCCGCCTCCGGGCGGTTGGTCCTCGCTTGTCGAGGCGCGCATCTGGGAACCCCCGGAACTGGGTTGACGCCGGGCCGCATGGCCCCTGCACCGCGGTGGGACCGTCCCGCCGCCCCTTTCCTTTCCCAACCCCATTCAACATGTTCAAGCACCTCAAGCAGGACCTTCCTGCGTCCCTCGTCGTATTCCTCGTCGCCCTTCCACTCTGCCTCGGCATCGCCTTGGCCTCGGGCGCACCCCCACTCGCCGGCTTGATCGCCGGCATCCTCGGCGGCCTTGTGGTCGCCCCCATCTCCGGCAGTGCAGTCGGCGTGTCCGGCCCTGCGGCGGGCCTGGCCGTCATCGTCCTCAACGGTATCAACAGCCTGCCCACCTATGAGACCTTCCTCCTCGCCGTGGTCATCGGCGGCCTCGTCCAACTCGTCCTCGGCGCCCTCAAGGCCGGCGTCATCGGCCTGTACTTTCCTTCCAGCGTCATCCAGGGCATGCTGTCGGCCATCGGCATCATCATCTTCCTGAAGCAGATCCCCCACGCCTTCGGTTACGACGCCGATGCGGAGGGCGATCTCTCCTTCCAACAGGCCGACGGTCAGAATACCTTCAGCGAAATCGGCATGATGATGGAGAACATCACGCCCACGGCCGTCCTCATCTCCGTGGTGGGCATCGCCATCCTCATCCTGTGGGAGCGTCCCTTCATGAAGAAGCAGTCCTTCACCAAGGTCCTCCCGGGTTCCCTCGCCGCGGTGCTCGCCGGCGTCGGTATCCACCTCGCCACCCGGGGCGACGGTGGCCTGACCGCTGCCCAGTTGGTCCAACTGCCCATCCTTCAGCCGGAGGAGTGGGGCTCCTTGATCACCACCCCCGATTTCTCGGCCATCGGCAACGGAGCCGTGTGGATGCTCGGTGTGACCATCGCCATCGTGGCGAGCCTCGAGACGCTGCTCTGCGTGGAGGCCACCGACAAGCTCGACCCCCACAAGCGGGTGACCCCGACCAACCGGGAGCTCATCGCCCAGGGCGTCGGCAACACCGTCAGCGGCCTCATCGGCGGCCTGCCCATCACGCAGGTCATCGTCCGCTCCTCGGCCAACATCCAGACCGGCAACGCCACCAAGATGAGCGCCATCCTCCACGGCGCCTGGCTCCTCATTCTCTTCCTCCTCGTGCCGGAGATCCTCAACCTTATTCCGCTCGCCAGCCTCGCCGCCGTGCTCTTCCTCGTCGGCTACAAGCTGGCCAAGCCGTCCACCTTCAAGGTGATGTACGCCAAAGGCTTGCGGCAGTTCGTCCCCTTCATCGTGACCATCCTCGCCATCGTCTTCACGGACCTGCTCGTTGGCATCGGCATCGGCTTGGTGGTGGCCATCATCAGCATCCTGCTCGACCACTTCCAGCACCCCTTCGTGGGCTACCGCTACGAGGAGGGTGAGGGCGCCGGCGGCACCTACCACTTCGACCTCAGCGAGGACATGACCTTCCTGCACAAGGCCGGTCTCCGCCAGGCGCTGTCCCGCGTCAAGCCGGGCGGCCACGTCGTGCTCGACGCTTCATCGACCCTGCGCATGGACGCCGACGTCCGCGATGTCATCGAGGACTTCCAGTCCCGCGCCAAGGAGGACGACATCTCCCTCGAAATCCTGTCGCCCGAAGATGCCGAGGTCACTTGGGTCCTTTACGACTTCAACAGGCAGGCCGGATGATGGATGCCCGTGGGCGCAGGAGTATCGTATCTTCGCGCCCGCTCGGGACATGGCCCAGTTGGTAAGGCGCCTGCTTTGGGAGCAGGAGATCGCAGGTTCGAGTCCTGCTGTCCCGACATCGAAACGACCTCCTCACGGGGGTCGTTTTTCGTTCTCACCTGCGCCTTCCCAAATGGATTCGCGCAGGTCCTTCATTCGCTCTGCAAGCCCCGCGGACACTGCGCATGCCATGTCCATGAAGCGGGGAGCGTTAAGCCAAAACCAAGAAAGAGGAGTCAGGTGTGAAGCTGAATCAAGAGCCCAACCACGCCTGGTTGAACATGTCAAAGAAACGGGCATGATGAGCGATTTCGCGTCCGTTTTGGGCCTGCATGGCACAGTTTGTGGCACAGTTTTGTCCCAAGCGCCCCATGAAACGCTGAAAGTCTGTCCGCCATCACGACAGCGTGCTACCCCCTGGGTTTAGGCAATCTGTTTCGGATTGATGCGGTTGCCGGCTGAGCAATGGTATTCTGCCATTCTGATAAGGAGTTCGTCAGCGGATTGGAGGAGCTTGAACTAATGCGGATTTTAGAGTGCATGAACAGGATGCTTTTCCTGGCTTTGTTTTTCACTTCGGTGGTGGCGCACTCTCAAGTTCCGAGTTACGCAACTATTGAGGGTTTGGAAGTATGGTATGCTTTCAATGGCAACTGGCAAGACCAAAGTGGAAATGGGAATCATCTCCAGTATGATTCCTGGTATGCGGATTCGGGGCTTCAACCGTGGCCACTTGGTGGACCTGCCAATGGCCCATACTTATACCTGTCCGGGGAGTCAGTTGATATACCTGTGGGAGCTTTTCCTTACAGCACAGGGACATGGCCGCTGGAGTTCAGTGTTGCAGGATGGTGGAGTGCGAACTGGACATGTGGCGAAACCTTACTGAACACCAGTCCCGTTGATTCCATGGTACTCTGTAGGGCCGAAGTTATTCCTTCGGACCCTCCTGACTTAGACTGTCTCCTCGGGCGCTTGGTGATTGAACAGCATCATCCATACTGGGACGTGCAGTTGGTCTCCGACAACCTCAGTGAGGGGTGGCATCATTTCGTCATCGTTTTTGACCACGGTGAGGATTTTGATGACTGGGCCCGCTTGTTCGTTGATGGAGTTCAGGTGGATTCAGCTTCCTATCAGTCTCAGCATTTTCTTCAATTTGGAACCGGGCCGAATTCAGGACCTCCTGCACAATGGGAATTCGGATTTACCGACTCTGCAGGCATCTATGATTCCTTCGAAGGTGCAGTTGCAGAATTTGGGATGTGGAACACAGCCTTGACAGCAGGAGATGTATCGATGCTGTACGAAGGAGGTTTAGCCTATGGATGCACCAACCCAGATGCTTGCAATTATTCGGAGGCGGTGAGCAATGATGACGGTACGTGCCTTCTTTCGGGTTGTACAGATGCCCTAGCGTGCAATTATGACTCGACGGCATTCTGTCAGGATACTTGCATCTATCCAATCAATGGCTTGGGTGACTGTCTCTCTGGAGCAGCGGGTTGTGGCGATGGCACTACCTGGGTGTCTGAACAACAGCTTTGCCTTCCAATCACAGACACGACCTCGCAACAAGTTCTCTCTTGTGGCCCGGGAACGGTGTGGAATCCCGAAGTGGGAGAGTGTGTCATCGCGGTTCCAGCCGATACAGATTTCGACGGTTGTGTCACTGCAGGGGATGTACTGAATCTGTTGGCTGCATTTGGCACTTGCCCTCCAGTTCCCGAGTGGCCTGACGTCGAGGATGAAGCGCCATCGGCAAGCGTCGAGTGTGCAGATTCCGTTCTGTATCATGGTCATTACTACCAGACCGTGGTCATCGGTGAACAGTGTTGGTTTGCCGAGAATCTCCGAACGACGCAATACAATGAACCTGACCCGGATACTCCACTTCAAGTGGTGCAGCCTTCCGAGTGGGCCTCGGTGAATGGGGAAGGATTGTGGGATGGGGTAGCATGTGTGAATCCCATGGCGCTGGATACGTCCCTCGGACTTCTGTACAACCATCATGCGGTCTTCGGCAATGGAAATGTGTGTCCTACGGATTGGAGGGTTCCCACTACCATCGATTGGGCTGTACTCGAGATGGAACTTGGAGGGAGTGCAGATGAAGTTGCTGGAGTGATTGGATGGCGAGCATACGGGGTTGGTGAAGCATTGAAGGCTTCTTCCGAGGGGAGTTGTTGCTCAGAGTTTGGATGGGACGGAAGCGGCGTTTCTGGTTTTGACGCTGTACCATCAGGGTACATTCATCCGACAGGCGGATTCGCTAACACAAACATGGCCTTTTATTGGACATCGGATACGTGGAGTTCCAGTCACGGATGGCGTCGCAAGTTGGGGGGCGGGATCAGCGCAATCATGAATGAGTATTTCTTCATGGATGGGGGGATGAGTGTTCGTTGCGTCAAATACTGAGCAGTCTGGGTTGCGTGGATACGGTTTGGAAAAGTGGGGTGGTGAAGTGCGAGAGGGCGGGGGACCTTTGAGGGTCCCACTCGCCCAATGAATGCCACTTCCAAAAAGTGAA
>CALKUW010000268.1 GCA_937996585.1 uncultured Flavobacteriales bacterium | reverse complement strand
ACCTGCCCAGCACACACGTCGGAAGCGGTGACCACCGGAGGCAGGGGAACCGCATGGCACTCCACCACGAGATCCCCCGGCATGGGCTGATCCCAGTGAGGGGGCAAGGTGTCCACCACCACGAAGTCCGCGGAGGTGGAGGAGCTGTTGCCCGCGCAATCCGTGGCCACAAAGGTCACGCGGTAACGCCCAGCCCCACCACAAGTGGGCTCAAAGCCCTCGATCCTATGGCTCCAGGTGACGTCGCAACAGTTATCGAAGGCCCAGGCTCCTCCGTGGCTCTCCAGCCACGCCTGTAACTCCTGAACGTTCCCGTGACCGTCGCACTCCACCGTCTTGCTTTGCGCGGGGTAGACGATTTTGGGCGGGATTTTGTCCACCACCCGGAGGGTCACGATGGCGGGGACTTCGGTGGTGGCGCCACAGGCGTCGCGCAGGATGAGGGAGAAACTGTCCTGGAGGACGTCCTTTTCCCGCACGGCGTAGCAGAGGTCTTCGTCGGTCAGGCCGCCGGGGGTGTACAGGGCCACCAGGGACCCCAGGAAGGCGCTCAGGTTTCCGGCGTACATGGGCGGGAGGCCGTAGCCCTCGACTGTCACCGGGTCCCCATCGGGATCCCAGATTTTGATGGGCTGGAAGACCACGGGCGTGCGCACAACCCCCGTGGGGGTGAGGGTGACCGTGGTCTCGCCCTTCAACTGGGGCGGGGAGGCCACGGGTGGACGGTTGCCCACCACCCGCACGTGCAAGGTGGCCGAGGAGGAAAGCCCATCGGTGTCGGTCACGGTGAAGGGGATCTTGTACTCACCATCGCAGAGGCTAGGATCGGCGGAAATTTCAACGCGGGCTGTGTAGCCATAGTAAGTTCCGTAGAAGTACGGTGGCCTCTCCACCGAAACAAACCGCACGGACAGGCCTGGCGCATCCGTAAAATCGAACGTGAGCCCTGCGGGCGGGGTGTCCGGATCGTAGACGTAAAGCCAAGCGGTGGCCGTGCCTCCGCGGCGCACCGTGGTGTAACTGTTGTAGGCTTGCGGAGGCTGAACGACGTGGATCACCAGGTAGGCGTAGGTGTGCTCAGGGGGATCGACATCGGCATCGGTGGCGGAGAAGCGCACCAAATGCCAGGGCTGACGGCTATTTGCTACCCATGTGTAGGTCCCGCTCACCATGCCCAGGCCTTCTACCGTGGGGAAGCTCCCCGGGCCAAAGTCCTTTTTTAGGACTACCCAGTCTTCCTCCTGATCGATGGCGGTCACGGTGGCGCTCACCGTCTCTCCGTACTTGACCTTGACCGGGGACCGGACCGGGGACGACACCTGGTAAATCTTAATCACGGGCGGCTCGTTGACGAGCTTCCGTGCCCATTGGTCCTCAGAACCCCAGGCATCCCTCACATGGATGGACAGGTACACCACGCGCGGTTTTCCCCGCCTAGGTGGAAAGTACACAGCTGCAAATAGAACCTCCCCAGAGGGATAGTCAATGCATCCTGCCGACCAGGGGGTCACCTTAAATGCATTTGTGAACTCCCCTCCACCGCTTGGCACCAAGCTTGTGGTGAACGTGAGCTTTTCCAAGACATCGCGTTCGGTCGCACACTCTATCAGATCCTCATCGTAAGCTGTGCCCCGTACGACGTAGACCCCGCCCTTCCACCCAGTTTCGCTTTCGTCCACGCGCAGCCTGACCGGCTTGTTCACGCGCACAGCGATATTATCAATTACAACCATGTTGCCACAGCGATCGAAAACCTCGATGCGCAGGTTCCTTACATTGGGTGGCACTTCGATCCAGCCCCCCTCAATCACGTAGCTGTCAGAAGCATACGTGTACTCCACCGGCAGCTCGCTTCCTTGGTCATCTATCGCTCGGATCTTGACAACGTCGTGCTCCTTGTCCTTCACATCTACCCGCAGCCGGCCGCCGAGTGATTCCTGAAAGACCACGGGGTAGGCCACATTTACGATCGGAGGATGGTTGTGGTCGCGGTACAGACAATAACTGGCATGGGGTTTACATCGGCATGTGGTTGAATGTTTAAAAGAAACGAGGGCTTTGCTCACCCCAAGCAACCACTCCACCCCATATCCGATCCTGAACCCGACCTCGACCACCCCTGTGGAGAAACATGCCTTACATTCTTCTTCTCCAGGGCGAGGGAACGCGCAGAGAGGTTTACTTCCGTAGGGGATTTTCCTTGCACACGTGTTGCTGGCCAAGTTGGCAGTGACAACGCTGCCTGGGCGCAAAACCCCATCGGGAGGTGGGGTGACCTTGCCGAAAAGGGACACGGTGGCCTGAAGCTCCGTGGGCGGGTCCAGGGGTAACGCCGGCGGTGGACAGCATGGGTCGCAAGAGCAGACGAGCGAAACGCAGAATTCATACCCCAAGTCAATGGAAAGCCTCACACCAACCGGAAAGCCTAAGGCGTCGACAATCAATTTCACTAGTGCTTTAATAACCGGAAGCCAGGCCGGCTCCTCAGCCTTCCTTGGAGTAATGGTTACATCCGGACGGCAATCGAAGCCCTCGGACGCGCCAGAACCCAGGACCCCAATGAGCGAAACGGCCAGCAAAAGAAGACCAAGCGTTTTCATCGCCCACCTCCGTTCCACAGGATCCACAGGTATGGATTCACCCCTTGGGTTGAGCCCACGAGTTCAAGCTGTCCATTTCCGTCCAGGTCCGCAGCGAACAGGGGGCCAAGGGGAACGGGGAGGACCCGTGGCTCGCCGAACGTTCCGTCGCCGTGGCCAGGAAGGAGCACTGGTCCGGTGGCGGCCAAAGAGGTGAACACCACATCGCCTAGGCCGTCCCCGGTGTAGTCCCCAACAACGATCCCATTGAATGGCCACGGAAGATCGCCTTCGGCAAGGTTTGTTTCCCAGATCTTGGCCGTTTGTCCTGCTGATAGCCACATTCCAAGCACGGCCCCACTGGGGGTAAGTCTTACTGGCGGCCCTTTCTCCACCCTCACTGTGAACGCAATGAACACTGGATCAGCAATACTGTCGCCGTCAAGATCGCCCGCGGCCACCGCCATCGGTTGAGCGGGAAGCTGGAGGAGGGGGTCAGAGACGCGGACCTCGCGGCCGGCGAACGAGAGGATGCGAAGGTCTGCGTACTCAGCGATGCACACCGCCGCTATTTCGCTGTTGCCGTCGCCATCAAGGTCGGCCACGACGGGCAGGGCGCCCTGGGCGGGAATGGCATATACGCCGAGCTCCGTGCCACCCCAGAGGACCCACACCTCACCGCTGTCTTGGGCTTGCCTTGCGCCGACAAGGTCCTCTTTCCCGTCCCCATCCAGGTCTCCAACGGACAGGACCGGAAAGCATTGCTCTCCGAGCTCCCAACTGGCCAGTAACTCTCCGGAGGGGCTATAGGCGCGAAGAACGTAAGTGACGTAGGTTTGAATATAGATCGGTGGTGGGGCAACTCGGCGGCGTTTCTCTTGGACCAGGACGTACAAAAGACCGTTGGCAACCGCTGCCGCCACAGGAGCCTTTTCCCGCTCGATCAGTGGAACGCGCACCAGCCCACCCTTTCCGTTGTTCCACAACACTTCCACCCCTTCCTTGACCTGGACGACCAGATCTGGAGCGCCGTTTCCGCTGAGATCGCCCACAGCCAGGAGAAACACACCGGAGATAGGGATTGCGCTCGAGCCCCGCGGATGTCCCCCGTTTCTGAGAATGACCAGGTACGAGGGGTAGTTCAGCACGACGTCGGGAAGACCGTCGCCATCCAAATCGGCCACGGAGAGTTTGCGAACCCATCCCAAGGGAGGCACGTACTCGGCAACGCGCCCTTTGAACCCGCCTTGGCCATCCCCTACCCACACGGTAAGGCGGCGGTAATAAGCCTCGCTGAAGATGGCATCTAGATTCCCATTGCCGTCCATGTCCGCCAGCCACACTTTTACTTTCGAAAACTCAGGGCCAAGCAGTGCCTCACTCTCCACAAACCCCCTTTCCACAACTTGAGCTACGACCACACCCTTGGTTGTAGCCACAACCAAATCCATCTGTCCATCGCCATTGAGGTCGCCGACTGCCGCGTGCACCGCTTCACCTAGGGTGGGTTTGAACACGCTCCCCTCGTGGAAGCCGGTTGGATGCCCCCACAACACGCTCAGGTAGCCCGTATCCGGCCAAAGGGTCATGTCGTAGTGAAGAAGGACAAGGTCAGGAAAGCCGTCGGCGTCCATGTCAGCCAAGGCAATGGGCCACCCGCGGCCCTCGCCAACCGCAATGGGTTCGCCGAAATCAAACCTCCCTCGCCGCGGAAGCACAAGGATATGGGTTACACCACGTTTCCGGTCGAACTGAGGAAAGACAAGGTCTGCTTCCCCATCAGCCGTCATGTCCACCAGGGCGATCCAATCCGTTGGCGATCGTAGCGGATAGGTTGCCACCGGGCGAAAGCGCCTGCGTTGGTTCTCAAAGATGAACAAGGCCCCTCTTTCCTCATCGGCGATCGTGCTCACGATGAGGTCAGGCGCACCATCGGCGTTGAGGTCCGGGGTGAGGGCAGCAAGCACGCGGAACCTCAGCGGCCGCTCCTCAAGGGGATAGAACGCCCCCACCTGTGCCTCGTCAAATATGCCCCCTCCCCTTCCCTCTAGGATGAAGAGGGTGGTGTGCTGGGAGATCATGAGGTCTGGAAGGGAATCACCCGTGAAATCCTCTACTGCGACAAGGTCCACGTCGAAGTAGTCTCCAGGCCCATGAAGGATCCGCTCCTCCCACAGAAGCACCGCATGGGGCAGCAGCTTCGCCACCTCAGGAGGAAATGATGGGAGCGCATTAGTGGACGTAGCACACACGACTCCAAGTAGGGCGCAAAATCCTACACCAAGAAACAACCGCCCCATACCCACCTCCTTCCCGATCTCGCTCAACATCTTACCTCCCCCCTGGTCAACTTTTGCGCCCTGGTGGTCAAAATCCTTGTTCACGACAACGCTTTTCCTCGCAGAATAGTGGACACCGTTGTTCGTGAGGCCGCCGGGGGTGTACAGGGCCACCAGGGACCCCAGGAAGGCGCTCAGGTTTCCGGCGTACATGGGCGGGAGGCCGTAGCCCTCGACTGTCACTGGGTCCCCATCCGGATCCCAGATTTTGATGGGCTGGAAGACCACGGGCGTGCGCACAACCCCCGTGGGGGTGAGGGTGACCGTGGTCTCGCCCCTCAACTGGGGTGGGGAGGCCACGGGCGGACGGTTGCCCACCACCCGCACGCGCAGGGTGGCCGAGGAGGAAAGCCCGTCGGGGTCGGTCACGGTGAAGGGGACCGTGTAGACTCCATCACACAGGGTGGGGTC
>CALKUW010000267.1 GCA_937996585.1 uncultured Flavobacteriales bacterium | reverse complement strand
GAGCGGCGGTGAGGCGGGTTGGCGTAGATTGACGGCATGACGCTGGAGCATTTCCTTTCGATGTTCGAGGCGATGCCGGCTTGGCAGAAGCTGGGGTGGATCGTCCTGTGCATGTCGGCCAACCTCATCGTGGAGTCCGTGCGGCCCCTGTTCAGCGGGGGCTTCCGCAGCTGGGCGCACACCCGGACCAACCTCACCTTCCTGGCCACCACCATGGCGATCAACGTGGCCTTTGGGGCGGCGGCCGTGGGGTTGTTCGAATGGACGGCGGCGACCGAATTCGGCCTGCTGCATTGGGTAGCCATGCCGCTCTGGCTGCAGCTGCTGGTGACGGTGATGACGCTGGACCTCATTGCCCAGTACACCGTCCACTACCTGCTGCACAACTGGAAATGGATGTGGCGGCTGCACATGGTGCACCACAGCGATACGCACGTGGATGTGACGACCGGGACGCGCCACCACCCCATCGACTTCGTGTGCCGCGAGACGTTTGCGCTCATCGGCGTGATCGTGACGGGGGCGCCGGTGGCGTTCTACGGGTTCTACCGCATCGTGACCGTCTTCTTCACCTACTGGAACCACAGCAATGTGGCCCTGCCGCTGGCGGTGGACAAGGCACTGAGCTGGCTGGTGGTGACACCCAACATGCACAAGTTCCACCACCACCACGAGGTGCCGTGGACGGACCGCAATTACGGCAATGTGCTGAGCGTGTGGGACCGGCTGTTCGGCACCTTCGTCTACGGCGATACAGCCGACGTGGTTTACGGGCTCGACATCACCGACCCGACGCAGAGCGACAACATCAAGTATCAGATGGGCCTGCCGTTCAACCGGAGCGTCCCGACCTCGTCGACCCTCAAGGAGGGTTGAAGGCTGGATGAAACAGAGCTGAATTCAGAAGGGGGTCATATCCCGGAGCCCGATATGAAGTCGCGGTGGGGCTTGTAGGCGAGCCAGACGACGGCGAGGAAGAAAGCGTAGAATGCCACGAAGGCATAAAGACTGGGGATGTCGTCCTGGCCCAGCATGCCATCCTGGGTCATGAGCGCCAGAACGAACCGGAATAGAAGGGTGGCGAGGAGGGCCACCAAGTAGGGTGCAAAGCGGGACGTTGGCCTCAATAGATGCATGGTTCGGGCAATGTATTCCGCGCTTTCCCCTGACGGAATGACCCATGTCACCCCGAACGGATGATTTTCATCATTGCCCCATTGTGGACCGCACGCATAAACCGGAAAATTCCGACCCGCATGCCGCCGTATTTTTATGGAATGCATTTAACCGCCTTGCGCGCAGCCCTGCTCATCGGGATCGGCATCAGCGCAATTCCACGAGCGCTCCAAGCACAGGAGCCCAATACCCAAGTGCAGATGTTCGGTCACGTGACCGCCAACATCGAGCAGGAAAACGGGGAGAGCTACAGCGACTTCAGCCTCGGCGAGCACGATTTCTTCGTTCAGAGCAAGATCTCGCCCCGGATCTCCTTCCTCAGTGAGACCGTGGTGGGCCCCATCAACGCCGGACACGGTGCCTCCGACTACAAGGTGAGTATCGAACGTGCGCGGCTCAAATACCAATACCGCGAGTGGCTCTCCATCATTGTGGGCAAGATGCACACCCCGGTCAACTATTGGAACGACGTCTACCACCACGGTCGGCTCTTCTTCCCCACCATTGACCGCCCTCGCTCCTTTGGCACCGTGGTCCCCATCCACACGCTCGGCATGCGGTTGCAGGGACAGAACATAGGCGCCCTGAACTTTGGATACGACCTCGTCCTCGGCAATGGAATGAGCTCGAACGACGTCACGGACGGTACAATGCAAAAGTCCCTCACGGCGGCTGTGCACATCAAACCGGAAGCACAGACGAGAATCGGCTTCAGTGCCTATTTCGACCGGGTCGCCAACAACAATGTGGGAACCCATGCCGGACATGGACACATCTGGCACTACCACGAAGGGGATGACGGATTCCACGCGGTCGACCTGGACTTTCAGCTCTACTGTTTCAGCCTCTATCGAAAGAAGGGCAAATGGGAGACCCTGATGGAGGCTTCCTTGAATCGAACGGGACTGTCCGAATCCAATGTACTGGACTCCTTGACGGTCGGACTCGACACCCTCGGCACTTCCAACAACACCACCTTTTATTGGTACGCCGGGCACAAGGTGGGCAAACGCAGCATGATCCTCGGCCTGGTCGACCTGACCCATTTCGAGGAAATCGACCTGCACATCAAATCCAACCAGATGCTGAAGTTCGGTGTGGGATACGCCCACGAATTCAGCCCGTTGGTCAACGTCCGGGTCCAAATGGAGCGGTATACGGGCAGGGAAGGATTCACCATTCCCAAGCAGGACAAATGGGAACTCAAGTTCCAGGTTGCATACTGTATTTTCTGATGGCCATGAGAATGCAATTGTTCCTTCTGGCACTCCTGTCATCAGGGTCCGCCTGGAGTCAGATGGGCACCCCAATCGGGAATGACCTGGGCAAGACACAATTCCCAGAGAAGAAACTGAAGGAGGCGTTCCTCGGCAACCGTGCCATATGGAACAGCGGGCAGAGCGTGGTGATCGTCCTCACCAACACCCAATCCGCCTCTTTCGAGAAAACCGCTGCCTGGGCATTGAATGCAGACGCCTTCGATTACCAGAAACACTGGTTGTCCATCGTCTTCCAGGGCAGGGCCGACGCGCCCGTTTTCGTGAAGGACGAAAAGGAAATGATCAGCTACGTCCGGGAACACCCCGGCGCCATCGGCATCCTCCATCAGGAGACTGCTCCCGACGACCTCGTCATCCGGGTCGAATGAACTGGCTGAATTCCCTCATTGCCCGCATCTGGGGCCCCTTCGGACTGATGGCGGCCTCCTTGCTCCTGCTGGTCGGAATCTACATTCCGCAGCAACAGGCCGTGACATTGAGGGAATTCCAGGTCGCCGAGCTCGACGAGCTGGTCAAGACCATGGCCATCAACATCAGCGTGGCGGGCAAGTATGACGACTGGTCCCGGCTGTCCGAGATCTTCGGCAACATCAGCGAACGTCCAAGCCTTGAATTTGCTGCCCTGATCCTGGAATCCGACGGCCAACAGGCCTTGGTGGCCTCGAATCCACCGGACATCACCATGGCTTCCGTCATTGAGCTGGAGCAGAATCCCCTGTTGGTGCGGGCCCCGTTTGAAGGCGGTGCATTCAACGGAATCGTCGTGGTCCTGGGCTCTGAAGCATACCTTGACAGCGAGCTGGCCCGACTGAACCTGCCCCTCCAGATTGCCATGGCCCTCGTGGTCATCGCTGTGGTCTTTCTCTATTTCTTCCTGGCCAGGAGGGTGTCCCAACCTTTGAGGGTGGTGAGGGAGGTCGCGGAGAGCATCCGCGAAGGCGACCTGACCACCCCTGTGGATGGCGACACCCGGATCTGGGAATTGCGCTCCCTGAACCTCGCCCTGGACCGGTTGCGCAGCGGCCTGCTCGAACAGCGCAGGACCAATGAGGCCCTGACCCGGGGCATGGAGCAGGAAATCCAACGCCAGACCAAGGACCTGCGCAAGACCCTCGACGAACTTCAGGACAGTCGGAACCTCTTCGGCAGCGTCATCGAAAGTGCCCTCGATGCCATGGTCATCGCCGATGGCAAGAGCCGCATCGTGGAGTGGAACCGCAAGGCGGAACAGATCTTCGGCTGGAGCCGTGAAGAAGCCATCGGCCAGGCCCTCGACAAGCTCATCATCCCCCACGTCCACAGGGAAGACCACAACAAGGGCATGGAGCATTACCACAGCTCGGGCAAAGGTCCCGTTCTGAACAAGCTGTTCCAGACCCAGGCCTTGCGCCGGGACGGTGAGGTCTTCGAGATCGAGCTCTTCATCACGGCGGTGCAGATCGGAAAGGAGGAAGTCTTCTCCAGCTTCATCCGGGACATCACCGAGTCCAAGAAGTTGAGCCGTGACCTGGAGCGGCAACGCGAACTCAATTCGGAGTTGCTCAATGGCCTTCCAATGCTCATCAGCCTCAAGGACGTTGACCTCAAATACACCTTCGTCAACGATCGGGCGCTCGAGGCGCTCGAACAGGACAGGGGCAACATGATCGGGCGTCGGGAGAACGAGGTGTTCGAGACCTACTGGGTGGAGGATTCCATGAAACTCGACCGCGCCGTTTGGAATGGAGAAAAGGTCGCCCCCACGGAAAACACCCTCCAACGGGAGGGCGACACCCAGCACTTCCTTATCGGTCGTTACTTGATCTCCGTTGGCCGGGAAAACCCCACTTCTTATCTCCTGACCTACGGTTTCGAAATCTCACAGCTCAAAGCCGTACAACAACAGCTGGAAACGGCCCTGAGCACCAAGGACGAGTTCCTCGCCACGGTCAGCCACGAAATCCGAACCCCGCTGCACAGCATCATCGTCCTGGCCGACCTTTTGAACCAATCGAATCGGGAGGAGGAACACGCGGAATTCGCCGAGAACATCCAGTCTTCATCCCGCCACCTCCTGGAATTGGTCAACGATATCCTGGACTTCTCGAAGGCCAGCGCCAAACGCATCGAACTCGCCCCGCAACCCTTGGCCATCGAGCAGTTCGTCAGCGGGATGAATCGGGTCGAGACGGGCGTGCGGCTGGGCACCGTCTCCTTCCGCAAGGACGCGGAAGGCCTTGAAGGTGTGACCGTCATGGCGGACCGCATGCGGCTCAACCAAATCCTGCAGAACCTGCTGTCCAACGCCTTCAAGTTCACGGAAGAAGGGGAAGTCTGCCTCCGCGTCCGCGGGGCCAGGAACGGAGACCGCTTCGACATGGAATGGGCGGTCATAGACCAGGGCATTGGGATTTCAGCCGAGGATCAGGAACGCGTGCTCCACGCCTTCGAACAGGCCCACTCGGGCATTTCCCGGAAATTCGGTGGTACCGGCCTTGGGCTCGGCATCACCACCAAGCTGCTGCGCCTGATGGACAGCGAACTGGAAATCGAGAGCACGCTTGGCCAAGGGGCCACCTTCCGTTTCAAGCTCTCCTTCCCCATCGTGGAGCCAGCGGACCAGAAGCAGGATATGGACAGCACGAAGGGCGACTCAATCTCTGGAATGCGGATGCTCTACGTCGAGGATATGCTGCCCAACCAGATGGTCATGAAGGCCATGTGCAAACCGTGGAACCTTCAACTCACCATCGCATCATCGGGCAAGGAAGCCATCGAAACGTGCCGTGAACACACCTTCGACCTCGTGCTGATGGACATACAAATGCCGGAGATGGATGGCATTGAAACCCTCAAGGTGTTGAAATCGGAGGACATCCTCCCCTCCCATGTGCCCGTCCATGCCTTCACAGCCCACGCAGGGGACGACGAACGTGACCGTTACCTCCAGCTTGGCTTTGCCGGGGTGCTCACCAAGCCCTTGACCCCTCAAGAACTCAAGCAATTCCTCAACGAACACCCCTCCCATGTCGAAGGTTACCGAAACTGAATTCAACCCGGAATATTTCAAGGCGATTTTCGGCGATGCTCCAGACGACTGGCAAGAGTTCGTTCAGGTCAACCTCCAGACCTTCGATGAAGGCCTGGAGCGCATCCGGAAAGCCGTCGGCGAAGGCGACATGTCCGTCGTCTCCGATGTCCGCCACGCCTTGGGCCCTTCCATGAAACAATGGGGCACCGTTTCGCTGGAAGCATCGATGATGGCGCTCACGACGGAAACCCTCGCGGATGAATGGCCGCGCATCGAACCCGAGTTCACCGCATTGCTCGGCGCCCTCAAGACCCTGAATTGAAAAAGGGGCCGAAGCCCCTTTCCCATTTGATTTGCTGACGTTGCGCCTCAGGCCATCCGGGCCTTCAGTTCGCCGTCGATGGCATCGAGGAAATCCTCGGTGGTGAGCCAGTGCTCGTCGGTCATCGCCTTCTCGTGGATGAGCAGGGCGAGGTCCTTGGTCATGCGGCCACTCTCGACCACGTCGATGCACACCTGCTCCAGGGTCTGGGCGAAGTTGCGCAGGGCGTCGTTGCCATCCAGCTTGCCGCGGAAGTCAAGGCCGCGGGTCCAGGCGAAGATGCTCGCGATGGGGTTGGTGGACGTCTTCTTGCCTTGCTGGTGCTGGCGGTAGTGGCGGGTCACAGTGCCGTGGGCGGCCTCGGCCTCCATGGTCTTTCCGTCGGGCGTCACGAGGGTCGACGTCATCAGGCCAAGGGACCCGAAGCCCTGGGCCACGGTGTCGGACTGCACGTCGCCGTCGTAGTTCTTGCACGCCCACACAAAGCCGCCGTTCCACTTCATGGCCGCAGCGACCATGTCATCGATGAGGCGGTGCTCATACGTGATGCCAGCAGCCTCGAATTGGGCCTTGAACTCGTTGTCGAACACCTCCTGGAAGATGTCCTTGAAGCGGCCGTCGTAGGCCTTGAGGATGGTGTTCTTCGTGGAGAGGTACAGCGGCCACCCCTTGGACAGGGCCTGGTTCATGCAGCTGCGGGCGAAGCCGTAGATGCTCTCGTCCGTGTTGTACATGCTCATGGCGACACCGCCCTCGCCCTCGAAGTTGTAGACCTCCCACTCGGTGGGTTCACCTCCTCCCTCGGGGATGAAGCTCATGGTCAACTTGCCCTTGCCCTTGATAACGGCATCGGTGGCCTTGTACTGGTCACCGAAGGCGTGACGGCCGATGCAGATCGGCTGCGTCCAACCCGGCACCAGGCGCGGGACATTCCTCATGATGATGGGCTCGCGGAAGACGGTGCCACCGATGATGTTGCGGAGCGTGCCGTTGGGGCTGCGCCACATCTTCTTCAAGCCGAACTCCTCCACACGCTGCTCGTCCGGGGTGATGGTCGCGCACTTGATCCCGACGCTGTGCTTCTTGATCGCTTCGGCGGCGTCGACCGTGATCTGGTCGTCCGTCTCGTCGCGCTTCTCGATGCCGAGGTCGTAGTAGAGCAACTCGATGTCGAGGTACGGCAGAATGAGCCGGTCCTTGATGAATTGCCAGATGATGCGGGTCATCTCATCGCCGTCGAGCTCGACGACGGGGTTGTGGACCTTGATCTTTTCCATGGTCAATGCGGTGTTGAACCCTCCGCCGGTGTCGGCGGGACGGGGCGCGAAAGTACTGCCGGCCGCAGGGGTCGGTCAAATCGTGTCCTAAAGACACGGGAAGTAGAACAGAGCCGAATCAGGCGAGCTCGCGCTCGCTGAAGTAGAAGCTGCCCTCGATGGCGGCGTTCTCATCGCTGTCGCTGCCGTGGACGGCATTGGCGGCGATGCTTTCGGCGAAATCGGCACGGATGGTGCCCGGCGCGGCCTCAGCCGGGTTGGTGGCTCCAATCAGGGTGCGGAAATCGGCCACGGCGTTGTCCTTCTCGAGGATGGCGGCGACAATGGGGCCGCTGCTCATGTACTCGGTGAGCTCGCCGAAGAAGGGACGCTCGCTGTGCACGGCGTAGAATGCCTCGGCATCAGCGAGAGAAAGACGGGTCCATTTCATTGCCCTGATGGTGAAACCCGCTCCGATGATGCGGTCGATGATCTTTCCGGTATTGCCGGCGCCTGTAGCGTCGGGCTTGATCATGGTGAACGTGCGGTTGGTGGCCATGCTCTTTGATATTGAGGGTGTGCGCTTTCGCGCCGCAAAAGTACAGATTCAGAGCCAGTCTCTCTGGAAAGAGAACCCAAAAGCTCGCGCCATGGCCCGAGACCCCGTCTCCCGACCCGCCTGCTCCGCCGAGGGCATGTTGAGTCCTTCACTTATTACGAGACAGGGTTTCGCTGGACAGAAGCACATCGCCCTTTGACCATTTCATCACTTCGGGCATGCTTCCATTTGACCTCGACGAAACCCGTCCTCAACGCCCTCCCCGAACTCCAGCCCAGAGGAACAAAACAAGGTGCAACATCCATTCTAATTGTTACATCCTCGGGACCCGATTCATATAATAGTAGCTCAGCCTTTTTTCATTTCGGAACTGTAAAGTCTATAAAAAAAAACCAACAGCGTAAATCAAAAGACCAGCAGGGATTTTCTTGATAATCAACACCCTACACAAAAGGATTTCAAGCAGTTGTCGACACACTACTTCTAAAGGTGACCTTTTAGGTCCCTTAACCAGGATCACATGTTGCAGTCAATCTTGCCCTGTTCCGGCCCCTGGGATTTTCATCCCAAACGCTCCTTCGCCTTCGCCCTGCTTCTTCTGTCCGGAACATTTCCGAGCCTTGCTGAATCGAATGCTTCCAACATGGAAGACTTCAACTCAAAGGCAGCCTCTGAATCCGAGAGCAATCGAAACGGGAACACGAAGTCCAAGAGTGCAATGGAAGAAATTTCCGGTTGCACCTATGTCGACGCCTGCAACTATGACCCCTCAGCAACCATTGAAGACGAATCCTGCACCTTCGACTGCTACGGATGCGACGACCCGAGCGCATGCAACTACGACCCCACCGCCACAATCAATCCCAGTCTCATCAGTGGATTTGAATCATGCCTGTATCCAGCACCGCCTCCCCTCTCCTTGGATTGCAACAATCCAATGCTCACAGTGGAGTCGCAGATCTGGAGTACGCTTGCCCCACCAGCAGGAGTCGTCGAAGGAGACATCCTGACCTTTTCATCGCAGCCCGAACTCAACGACTATTTCCTCGACTACCAATACTCCGATGATTATTTCCCTGACGCATATGGCGCATTCGTAACTGAATGGACCACCGGCAATCCTACACCCTACACCGCTGACTTCACCAGCGGGTACACACAAAGCGGCGTCTACAATAGAATAGAGGTCCGCACCTACGGTACCGAAGTCATGGCCTGGTATGACCCGGGCTTGGGGTGGGTGGTGGATTTCTATTCATCCGGGACCAGCATCACCTTCCACCATGATTCCCAAGAAATATTCAAGATCGAGTTCGACAACAACGATGGACAGGATGCACTGTGCGGAGACATGACTTCCATCCTCGATGTGATCGCGAACACCCCGAGCTCCTTTGCCTCCTATCACGCCAACTATTTCTACCCCGACTATTGGCGCACCCTCCAAAACAATGTCAGTGCAACCGTAAGCTGTAACTCGGGTTGCACAGACCCTGCCTATTTGGAATACGACCCTTCGGCCACGATAGATGACGGCAGCTGTATTACCCTCTTGGGATGTTCTGATGTGGATCTGGCCAGCATCGATGGTCACAATTACTCGGTGGTGACCATCGGAGATCAATGCTGGTTTGCGGAAAACCTGCAAGCCTCTCATTACCGCAATGGCGTTGAAGTGCCCGAAATCACTTCGAGTACAGAATGGGGCGCACTGACATCACCAGGACGCTGCAGCCATGGAAACAACGAGGCCAACTCAGCCATCTATGGTCATTTGTACAATTGGTATGCCGTCAGCAGCAACAACGAGTTGTGCCCTTCGGGCTGGCACGTGCCATCGGATGCCGAATGGACAACCCTTGAGAATCATATCGCAGCGCAAGGCTACGCGGGCAATGAAGGCACTGCCCTGAAATCTGCCAGCGGATGGTCCAATGGGGGAAATGGAACGGACAATTTCGGTTTTGCGGCCCCCCCCACCGGAGTACGCACAGCCGCTGGAGGTTTCAACTACTTGGGTTTGCGCGGCAATTTCTGGTCATCCACAATGGGCAGCACCAATCCTTGGATGCGGAATTTCAGAGGCGACATTACCGGTATCGACCGATTTACCGCAGCACCGCGTTTCGGCTTCGGAGTCCGTTGCGTCAGAAATGTGGACCACAGCCCAACAATGGGCTGTACCAATCCGGCATATTTGGAATTCGAATCATCGGCCAACATCGATGACGGCAGCTGCTCCATGCTGGTGGTCGAAGGATGCACGGATTCTGAATACCTCGAGTTCAATCCGTCCGCCAATACCGACGATGGCACCTGTGCCATTCTCGCCAATGCCATCCTATCGGTTCAATGGAACAACACCGAACTTGAGTCCATCTATATCAGCAACAACACATTCCTTGACTCGGTGGTGACGGAAACCGCCATGCTCACGGAGGACAACAGCCACACCATGCTGTTGACATTGTCGAATCCTGATATTTGGTTTGTTTCCAACATCATTGAGACACCCACCTACGGTTTCGCACACTACACCAACATTAATGAATATCTATATGTAGGAAACCAAAACTTCTTTGGGCCGGACACAATGAAACTGGCCATCTATTCAGCTGTAGACACCTTCAATCTCATCCTGCCCATTTCTGTCGAGGGCACAGAGGATGCAATGTCTGCGGACATCATTCAGAATGACGAGGATCCCGAAAGCAGTCAGTCTTCACTGGTGGCAGGTGAATCCATGTACCATGTGCCTCCCGCCCGATTCAGTGAACATGCCGAAGGCTTCCATGTCGACATCGAAGCATTTGATCCCGATGGCGCCATCCTGTGGGACGTCACCGCCCCTGAAAACAATGCCCACATCACGCTGGAGACCCTCGAACAAGGCAGCCTATCACCGATCACATTTGCTCTGGAACTGGCGCCCGGCGAATCTCAGACCCAACAATTCTTCGCCCAGGGCAATCTCGATTCAGTTCTGCTGGGACTTGATGGTGTTTCCGGCGCTCTTCCCGCTCACCTTCAACTTGACATTCAGGCCCCGGATGGCACCAGCTGGAGCCTTTCCCAATCCGGATGCACCCATCCGGAAGCCTGCAATTTCGAACCGTGGGCAGTGGTGGATGACGGATCCTGCGTCATCGGAAACACCTTCCCAACATATAGCAATGGATGTCCGGACATCAATGGGGATGGGACTTGTGACACCATCTTCAGTTGCGGCACCCCTTTCACCTACAATGGGTACAACTATGCAACAGTGTCATCGGGAACGGACTGTGTCTTCGCGGAGAATCTGAACACCATGTACTATCTGAATGGCGACCCCATTCAAACGGGTCTGCCCGTTGCCTCATGGAGCTCCACCACCGAAGGCGCTGTTCACGTGCGCCCAGGAACCGAGTCCGCCACATATGGTCATCAATACAACTATATGGCCGTGACGGATGCCCGCGGCCTGTGCCCGAGTGGATGGGGTGTCGGAACCACAGACGATTGGCGAAACATGGCCCTGACCTCTGGAGGCACTGACCTCGGATTTGACATCGACAACATCACCGGGATGAAATCCGTGGACCTCTGGCTGAGCAATCCGGGCACGAACACCAGTGGTCTCAATATCAGACCTGGTGCATTCAAGGAAAGCGATGGTACGGACAACACCGTGGGATACAGCGGTGCGCACTGGACGTCGAATGGATACATAGCTCAATTCAACAGTTATGGTCAGAGCCTTGACCTCTATTACGCCTCTTCCTGGGGGGGCAACCGAGGATGCTCCATCCGTTGCCTCGCCCCGATGGGCTGCACCAACCCCGATGCCCCCAATTACAATGCCCAGGCGGTAGTGGATGACGGCTCCTGTGAGGTCATCCTCGAGGCGGAATGTTGCCTCAATCAAGCGGTGACTTTCCAGACCCTGCTCGGCGCTCAACAATCCAGTGCCCCCACCACATTCACCGGCGTGGGTAAACTCATGGGTTTGGAAGCCGTATCGAATTGGACTGCAACAGGCTACAGCTGGCCTTCGGACATGATTGTTATGGTTACAGCGCCGAACGGCTCTTGCCATCAATTTGGCGGCTACGATGTTCCAGCGTCCTCTGGCTGCAATGAATTGGGAAATTTCACATGGAGCTCACCGAATCAGTCTTGGAATTCACCAACAACGGGCACCTACAACGGCAGCTATGACTTCAGCCACTACGGATTGGAAGGCAATGGAACTTGGTCCATCCAGATCATGAACGGTTGGACAACATCTGCAACGGTCAATTATGATGTAGACCTTCAGTTTACTTTCTGTCTCGATGCTGAAGGGACTCCTGCAGTCTGGCCTTCCAGCTGGAGTGAACCCGGTCTTCAATCTTATGAAGACAACGTTTCAGCACCTTCATTGTCCGGTGAGGGCGTTTGGAGCGCGACATGGACAAACTTGAGCACAGCATCCTCGATTACAGCGTCCTCCGCCGACATCGTCATGGCGGGACTCACTCAAAATGACGTCCAAAGAATCCATTACTCCAACACCTACACGACCGACCTCTTCGATGGTTTCGTCGTGAAAGGCACCGACCCCCTCGGTGGTGAGATGGAATTCATCTTCCCCATCGAGAAAATTGCGGTGGACGATGGGCCGACATCCTTCGAAGAATTGCATGATGCTTTCGTCAACGAAGACGAATCCTTCCAGCTGTCATTGAGCATCAGTGACGTGGATGGCGTGAGCAACAAGGAAGCCTACTTGGATTTCTCCGATTTGGCGAACATGGGGGGAGAGTGCGGCCCGCTCACTGTCACAGACAATGGTGACGGCACCGTCACCGCATCGTGCGAGTGCACGCCACCACAGGATTTCTCTGCCCCGTTGGATCCCATGATGAATCCTGAATTCAGCATTGAATTTGTGGACGACCAGGGATTCAGCACCACTTGGAGCAACATCATTGAATTCAACCCTGTAGAGGACGCCGCCGATGTCTACATCGAAATTTCCAAGGGTTTGGACATGCCGGAATCGGGATATCACTTTGGCTTCGTGAATGCCGGAGCGGATTACAGCCCAGTGATAATTTATCCGGACTTCACCTCTTGGGGGGCCGCGGAAAATCACCTGATTCTCGAAGATGGAGCTCCTGCCTCCTTCTGGATAGACATCACGGACAAAGACGGTTTTTCCCTGTATCCGGATGATCCTAATTCTACTCTGCCCATAACCGTTTCAGGACAGGGACTGACCCTCGAAAACGATGTCACCTCATACGTTTACAATCAGGATCCCCATACGGGTTCACACCTCAGTCAAACCCTGTATTTCTTGATCTTGGGTGAAGCCGACTTCAACGACATCACTTCCCTGATCATCGAGATTCCAGACCGGCACGGAGAATCAAACACCATTGAAGTGATGGTGGAAATCCTCCCTGTCAACGACCCGATTGAGGTCACCCTTACCCATGACGGCCTGTCTTGTGAAACCGTAGAGATTCAAGGTGAAATTGACATGCTGGGGTTGCCTTTTCATTACGACATCCAGGTCGATGAAGGCGAAGCCGACACTGCCTCACCCTCATTCACCTTGGGGCTGGAAGGGGCAAACATCGAACTCCCGGCAGAGGACATTGGCTTCAATACAATGTTTGACGCCACCATCTCGGCGGCCGAACCACAGGACACGTTGCAGATCCACATGGACCAGCACCCTGCGGCAGCCGATGAATGGCAACAAGAATGGATCCCCGGAAGCCCCAGTAACTACGGGGATCTGGACGACAATGGATATGACAACATCCACCTGCACAATGGCAACTCCGTCATGGCAGCTGACAGCCTGAATGGAAACCAGGTCGATTTCCACTACTTCATGAGAAATGGTGGGGGATTTGCCTTGAACAGTTGGAGATGGACCCAAGCCGCCGAGCACAGCAGCACCCTGAAAATCGCCTACGCCTATACCCATCATCACGGATGGCATCAGGATCAGGCATGGTTGGACCTCATTGTGGAAACGGAAAGTGGAACCTCCACCGAGAACCTGCATTACACCACCACCACGGCCCTGATTCAAGACACCTTGACCCTTGAGCTGGATGCTGGAGAAACATGGGGCTTCCAGATTCGTGGCAACCACTATGACGGTACACAGAGAATGTACGGGACGCTCTCCCTGACCATGTTGGAATTGACCCAAACCCTCGAAACCACTGCCGGCATCCTGACCACCACTGGTATTGCAGATGGTCCGAATACCGTGGCATTCT
>CALKUW010000266.1 GCA_937996585.1 uncultured Flavobacteriales bacterium | reverse complement strand
CTCACCGCAGATGTTGAGGTTGGGGTAGGCCTTGCGGACGTCACAGGTCCAGCGTGACATGAACTTGGCGTCGGAATAGGGGTAGGTGTCCATCCGGATGCCGCTGAGCCCGAGGTATTCGATCCACCAGATGGTGTTCTGGATGAGGTAATCGGCCAGCAGGGGCTGGCGCTGGTTGAGGTCCGGCATCTCCTCTACGAACCAGCCGTCGGTGAAGCCGGCGCGGTCGGTCTTGCTCACGTAGGGGTCGCGCAGGGTGGTGCGCCTGTGCGTGGTGGGGGTGAAGGTGCCGCCGTTGTTGATCCAGTCCTCGGTGGGCAGGTCGTCCATCCAAGGGTGCTCGGACCCGCAGTGGTTCATGATCATGTCCATGATCAGCTTGAGGCCCTTCTCGCGCCCGGCATCGGCCAGCTCCAAGTATTCCTCGTTGGTGCCGAAGCGCGGGTCGACCCGGTAGTAATCGGTGGTGGCGTAGCCGTGGTAGGACCACTGTGGCTGGTCGTTCTCGAGCAGCGGGTTGAGCCAGACGGCGGTGTAGCCCATGTCGGCGAGGTAGTCGAGGTGGTCCGCGATGCCGGTCAGGTCGCCGCCATGCCGTCCGTGGTCGTCGGCGCGGTTCGGGGCTTCCAGCATTCCTTCGACGGCATCGTTTCGGGCATCGCCATTGGCAAAGCGGTCCGGGGTGATCAGGCATATGGCATCGCTGCCGTCGTATCCCGTGATCTGCCGCCGGGGCCTTTCGCGCAATTCAAAGGAAGTGGAGCCGATGGGCTTGCCATTGCCCTCTTTCTCCAACCAATTCAGGTCGATGTTGCCGGCTGCGGTGCCCTTTTCGATACCGAGGTAGACGAAGGCATAGTTGGGGCTGTCCCCGTAGGCGATCCTGCGGATGGAGACGCCGGGGTGGTCGACCTGCACCTTGAAACGGGTCAGGTCGTCGCCATGGATCATCAGTTGGACGCCTTTTTGGGGCATGTCCACCCACCAGAACGGGGGATCAACGCTGTCGACGAAGGATTGGCCGAAGACAGGTTGAAGGGCAAAACAGGTGGCGCAAAGGGCCAGGAGGGCATGACGGTACCGCATGGCCGCAAAGAAACGGCGCACTGCTGCGGTGTCCGAAAAACGGAATGGTCAGCTTCCGGCAGCGGACGAGCCGAGGGAGAGCCTGCGTGAAGAGATGCTGATGGGCTGTGCCCGCTCGGCGGACGTGCTTTCGGGCTTGTGGCCCTTGGCCTTGGCTTTCCAGAATTTCTTACGGCTCCGTTGGTGCTCGAGGTCCGACCGCAGCTGCTCCAGCTCGGCTTGAACCTCCTTTCTGGCGCTGACGAGGCAGTAGGCAATGGCTCCGGAGGTGGTGGTCACAATGAAGCCAATCCAGAACCAGTCGAAAAGTGAAATCATCATGGGCATTTGGCTTAACGTTCTCTTAATATAGGGTTAACATTGGAGAAAACCAAAGAGATGCCACCGCCAAAGACCTGCGGTCCAATGATGTATGCCGGTTTTCTTCAGCGGACGACCAACCGCAGACTGAAGGTTGCGCCACCGTCTGTCTGGATTTGGCCTTGATAGGTGCCCGCAGAGAGGGCTTCCAGATTCAAGGTTTTGCGGCCAACGCCGCGTTCCGAAAGCACTTCCTGTCCGAGCAAGGTGCGGACCGTCAAGGTCCAACGTGTATCAGCCCCAAGGCCGGTCAGCTGCACGGAGCCTTCGGCGGGATTCGGGGCGAACCGGATGTCTGAAAAGCCGGCCGCATCATCTACGGAAGAGGTGGCGCAGACGACCACATCGTAGACGTTTTCCGCCGGCACATACTGCTCCACCTGGTCGACCAGAACATCCCCATTTTCATCTTCGACGCGGTAGCTGTAGTACTGGGAATAGTAGCCGCCATTGACTTCAAAGCTCACGTCACTGCCCTCGTCAAGGTCTACATAACCGACCAAGGCATCTCCGTTGAACCAGTATCCGCCGATGACGTCGGCTAGGATGAGGCCATCGTAAACGAACAGGCTGCCCAGATCCCATCCGCCGAAGTCGGAGTACAGGGTCACCTTGATGCGGCTGCATTCGGCTTCTTCGGCGCAGGCCTTCAGGCCGTAGACCCCCGCTGCAGACCCGTACTGGAAGCTGGAATTGGCGGGGGAATCCGAATCGAAGAGGACCGTGCCCTCGGCGTCGACGACCTCGAAGTTGCCCGGCCAACCGGAATACATCGAGATGTAGTTCATGTC
The DNA here is from genome assembly GCA_937996585.1 of uncultured Flavobacteriales bacterium. Lineage (GTDB taxonomy): Bacteria > Bacteroidota > Bacteroidia > Flavobacteriales_D > Sanyastnellaceae > UBA8752. The sequence continues at coordinate 11,795 of CALKUW010000266.1, read as the reverse complement.
GACGACGGACCCTTCGTTCACGGCAAAGGCGAAGCTGTTGGAGAACCCGTCCAGAACGGTGGGCTCGCCCACGAGCACATTGTCCACAAGGACTTGCATCACGCCACTCCAGCCTTCCCCGTTGGGGGCGTTCATGTTGAGGATCCATGTTCCGCAGGTCCCCACCGGATTCGGGAATTCGTAGTCGATGACCTGGTTGACCACGTGGACCACGCCATTGTAGGCGAGCAGATTGGGCACGGTGACGGTGGCATTCTCCACCGAGATGGTGCCATCGGAAACGGACATCACGACCGTCTCCCCACCGTAGCTCGTGAGCGGTTGGTTGTTGAAGAGTTGGTCGCTCGTCAGGGGCGTCTCGATGATGTGCCGGCGCAGGATTTCGTCCCAATAGGGGGAGTCGAAGAGGTCGTTCACGTCGTCGAACCCGTTTTCCTCTGCGAAAGCGAAAATGGCGTCGTCGGTGGGGGCGAAGACCGTGAAGTGGCCAGGGGCGTATTCGTTGTCGTTGATCACGGGTTGGCCGATGAGGTCGTCGTTGAGCAGGTTGGCGTCGATCTCCTGCTCGAACAGCGTGTGGTCCGGGCTGTCGACCACGATTTGGTAGACGGTTGCCTCAGGGGAAGTGGAGGGGGCCATGCCGTAATCGATGACGTGAACGACGCCGTTATCGGCCACGAAATCGGTGGCGATGATGTTGGCCCCATCGATGGTCAATCCGTCCGCATTCTCCCCCACCACGGCGCCTTCCCCGTTCAGGGTGGGCAGGACCATGCCCGGTTCGAGGTCTGCAGCGAGGTAGGTGTTCTCGATGAAGTGGTACTCCAGGATGTCCGCGAGATCCGGGATGTTGAGCATGTCGAACTGGTTCAGGTTCATCAAGTCTTGCAAGGCAGAGATGGCGTCCGCATCTGGCAGGAACACTGTGTAGTGTTCAAGGCCCTCCATGACGGCGAGGCAGTTGGGGCAGTTGTACTGCATGGCCCAGAAGGAGGCGAAGACATCGGGCATGTCCGCGAAGTTGCCCGCCCACGCCTCGTTCAACAGATCCAGAATGGTGAAGGCGTCGACGGTGATGGAGCCGACCATGCCGAGCTGGGCCTGGAAGCCGATGCTCGAATCGAAGTTGTAGACCCCGGGGATGTCAAAGGTCACGACGCCCATGCAGGTGCCTTCCTCCGTTCCTTCGGTCTGTTGGAGGTAGAACTCGGCCGGGTTGTTCCAAGGCTCGCCGGTCAGCGTATTGGTGATGCCGTTGATGTCGTGCGTGCCCTGCACGTTGATGAATGCCACGGTTTCACCGGGGAGGATGGTCAGCTCTGCCGGAGCGAAATAGTAGTCGGCCATCACGATGGTGTGGTCCGCCTCACATTGGGCGTGGAGCCCGGCGAGTGAACACAAGGTGAGGGCGAGAAACAGGGTGTGGAAATAGCCGGTGCGCGTCATGACGGCAATACGCTTTCCATTGTACAAGCGTGACGCAGTGCGGTATGTTCTGTTCAAATCAGGGGCATGAATGACAAATCCACCCTGTGGGTCCAGGGTCAGCCCGTGATGTGGTAGCCGCCGTCGATGTGGCGAATCTCACCGGTGATGCGCAGCCCCGGCTGCATGAGGTGCACGATCTCGAGTGCGAGGTCGCGCGGCCCGGCATTGCCCAACGGGCTCATGGATTCGGCCTTCTCGACATCGGATGGTTCCAGCGTCGCCGTGCCGGCCTTGCTGCCGAGGTAGGGTGAGAAGCGCAGGGCGTTGACCCGGATGCCGCGGCTGCGGCCCAGTTCGTCGGCGAGTTCGATGGTGATGCGCTCCAGCGCCGCCTTGGCGACGCTCATGTTGCGGTAGGGGTGAAAGGTCACTTTCTCCGCGGCGATGTAGCTGAGCGAGCAGATGCTGGCCCCATCGCGCAGGGCGCCGGTCTTCAGCAGATGGTGGGTGATCCGGACCAAAGAGAAGGCGGAGACACCGAGCGTGTCGCAGAACTCGGCCTGGGTGACCTCGAGCAACGGCTTGACCTGCTTGTTGCGGATGGTGCGGTCCATGGCGATGGAGTGCAGGAAGCCGTCCAAGTGCAGCCCGCTTTCGGCGAGCCCGGAGGCGAGATCGGCCATGCTGTCTTCTTGCGTGGCGTCGAGGATGAGGATGGGGGTGTCTTCGCCCAGTTCGGCCTTGACCGTCTCCCGGAAGGCCGCTTCGTTGGCGGATAGGTAGGCCCGGGCCTTGTCGGAGAGGTCGGTGTGGTGGGGCGTGACGCCGAGGCCGGCGCAGACGACCTGACCGCCCTGTTCGAGGATGGCCTTGGCGGCGTGTAGGGCGAGGGAGCCGGCGTCGGAAATGCCGGTGATGAGGAAGCGCTTGTCCTGAAGCATGGTCAGACTTTGTAGAGGGCGGTGCCCCACGTCCATCCCGCGCCGACGGCGGCGAAGAGGAGGTGGTCACCCGGTTCGAATTCGGCGGAACGCCAGGTTTCGTCGAGGACGATGGGAATGGTGCCTCCGGAGGTGTTGGCGTAACGGTCCATGTTGGTTTTGACCTTCTCCCAGGGCAGGTCCACACGGCGGGCGACCTCTTCGAGGATCTTGATGCTCGGCTGGTGCGGCAGCATGCAGGCGATGTCGTCAATGGTGACACCCGTCTGGTTGAGCAGGGTGCGAATGGACTCCGGAACGGCCTGTGTGGCGGTGTTGTAGACAGCCGGCCCGTCCATCTGGAAGTAGTGGAGGCCTTGGGCGAGGGTCTCCTCGCTGGCCGGTCGCTCGGAGCCGCCGGCGGGCACGGTGAAGCCGTCGCGGCCAGAGCCGTCCGTGTTCATGTCGAAGCCGATGAATCCGCGGTCCTCCTCGGTGGCGGTCAGCAGGATGGCGCCGGCCCCGTCTCCGAAAAAGACGGAGTCGCGGCGGTCCCAGTCGATGATGTTGGAAAAGGTGTCCGCCCCTATGACCATGACGTTGCGGTACAGGCCGGAGGCAATGAACTGACAGCCGGTCGTCAAGGCGAAGAGGGCGCCCGAACAAACGGCGGCGATGTCGAATCCGGCGGCGTTGGTCGCGCCGAGCTTTTCCTGGACCATGCACGCAGAGGCAGGGGCCGGTCGGTCCGGGGTTGCTGTGGCGAGCACGATGAGGTCCAATTCCGAGGCGGCCATTCCGGCCATCTCGAGGGCCCGTTGTGCGGCCTTTGTGGCCAGTTCACTCGTGGTCTCGCCTTGACTGATGCGGCGCTCCTTGATGCCGAGCCGTTCTTGGATCCAGGCATCGTTGGATCCGACGCGGTCGAAGTATTGGTTGGGGACGACGTGCTCGGGGGCGTACGAGCCGGTTCCGGCAATGATGGCGTTGGGCATGGCGCAAAAGGGAAGCGCCAATATTACGCCCCTCTTTTCTCAAATGGTTGATTTTCAGTCGTGTACCAAGTACACGAAATGAGGCGAATTCCCTGATTCTGATGCCGTTGACCCCAACGGATTTTTGACGCCTTGCCCCTGAATTTGAATAAGTTGGGGTCCCGTCGTGGAAGGGAGGCGGTGAGAAATGAAAACGGAGGCCACATGGGCCTCCGTTTCAGGATCAGCAGGAGGGCTTTGCCTCCTTCATCATTGAACGACGACCCTCATCGAGTGGGATGCGGCATTGTCGTCGACCACAGTGATCACGTAAAGCCCTTCAGAAACGCTGGTCAAGTCCAAGGACTGGTTGCCCGTCCCTGCGAATCGGCGAACCAATCGGCCATCGAGGCCGCGCAGCTCCGCCTGCCAGGGCGTACCGGGCGTGATGCCGGACAGGGTGGTTTCTCCTCGAGCCGGGTTGGGGAACACGGACAGGGCGCTGGTTGACTCATTCAGGTTGTCTACGCTGCTGACAACATCGCTCGGGCCACCATCCACGACGTTGATGGTGAATCCGCTCAGGAACCCGTTGAGGATGCCCAAGGAGTCAATGGAGATGGGTTCACAGTAAGAGTCTGAGCAGAGGTTGCCATCGGTGACGCTGAGGCACAGGGTGTAGGGGCCGGGGCCAGAGTACTGGTGAGTCGGGAAGACGTCGGTGCTGGTGCCTTCATCCCCAAAGTCCCACGTATACACGGCATTGGGGTTGTAGTCAAAGATGGAGACCTGGACTGCGCCTGGAACGGGGCTTCCGTCGGGCGACGTGATTTGGGCGACCTCGAATTCGGCATTGCAGATCGCATCGGCTCCTGCCTCGCAGGCGGTGATGCCAAAGGTGCTTTCGGGTGCCACGAACTCGATGTTTTGGTTGACCAGCAAGGACCCTGCGGGGTCTTTGACCAGGTATCCACAGTAGTCGGCGTACTCCCAAGGCTGGGAGACGATGAAGTCGATTGCGCCTTCATCCACCGGGATGAAGGTGGACATCTGCGAGAAGGGGTAGAAGCTTTCGAAGTAGTTGAAGTCTCCGAAATTCACTGCGGCTTGGACATTGCCGCCCTGCGAGATGGTCATGCCGCCACCGACCCAGCCCTCCTGCGAGCCGTCGACGAACACCACTTCGATGAGCCCGCATGTGGGCGCTGCGCCACAGGCTTTCAATCCCATGACGTTGTCGGGGCCATCATCCAGATTGTTGGAGAAGGAGGAGAAGACGGTGATGCCGTTTTCGTTCTTGACCACATACCCGCAATTGAAACTGGACCCTCCGTCCTGATCGAAGATGAAGTCCAGCACGTCGCCTTCGTCCACGGCAAAGCTGAAGGTGCTCATACCGAATGAGTCGGGCACATAGTCGCCATTGTTGTCCTCGGCCACCTCATTGTTGGTCTCCTCGGCGATCATGATGCCGTTCTTGAAGACGTCGATTGTGCTGCCGAGCCAGCCCTGGTTGATGTCGGAGTTGTACAGCTCCAACGTCCAGGTGCCGCAGGTGCCGGAAGCGGCGGGAAGGTCAAAGGGCAGGACCTCATCCAGAGAGTGCACGACGCCATTGTAGGCCAGGATGTCCGGTGTGCCCACGGTGGAACCGGAGGCGGTGACGCCGTCCGCGGAAATTTCGATGTCGACGGATTGTCCGTTCAGGGCAGAAAGGGATTGGCCGTCGGACAGAACACTGCTGTCATAGTATCCGATGACGATGTGGCGCTCAACGAATTCGTCGATGTACTGTGAGGAGATGAAATCGGCCACGTTGTAGCCGTAGCCGGCAGTGAACGCCGCGATGGCATCGTCAGTGGGAGCGAAGACCGTGTACGGGCCGGGTGTCGGTTCACCGTTGTTGTCGTCGGGGGCTTCGAGTGCATTGGCACTGAGGTACTCATCGAGGTAAGCATTGAAAATGCCCTCCTCAAACAGGGTGTGTTCCGGACTGCCTGCTATGGCGGTGACGACTGTCGCTTGAGGGTACCCCTCGGGCGCGAGGGTCGCGTCGATGACATGAATGACGCCATTGTCTGCCAGGATGTCGGCGTCGGTGACCCAAGCGCCGTCCACGCCCACATTGCCTGCATCCACCGTGATGTCAAGGGCTTGGCCTTGCAGTGTGGTCAGGGTCATTCCATTTTGCAGGTCGGCTGCCGTGAAGTTTCCCGGGACGATGTGATACCCCAGGGCGTCGCTCATGTCGGAGAAGGCCAGCAAATCGTAGAGGTTCAAATTCATCAGCGCAGCGACCTCTAATACAGCGGCATCATTGGGGACAAAGACCGTGTAGTTGTTGTCCATGTCGTAGAGCTCAGCGGAGTAATACGTCTGAAAGGAGGTTGCGGAGTAGCCGCAGCCGGTGGAGTTCAAGGCGTCGTAGAGGGTGTAGTCCCATTGCGCAGTCGCCCTCGGTTGGAGGATGAGCATGGCGCCCAAGCCCAGTGCGATGGAAAGGAGGCGAGGTGATGTCATGTTCCTTGTGTTTGCTTGTGGTACTTCTCTCCATTTCAGGATGTGACGATTTGCCATGCGCTTGTGTCCATATGCAGGTATGGAGCCGGCCGTTCACGGGTATGAACCGAGAATGAGCCTTGTTGTTTGGCCGGGTGTTCCGCCGGCCCTCTTTCTTGCATTGCGTCCGTCACGAAAAAAGGCCACAGGGTTGTCACACATGAAGTTTGTTTCGAGTACCTCTGTTGTACCCGCACGCATGCGGGGCGTGGTACAGTGCAGAAAGGCCATGATTCAATTCATTCGTTTGATCCTGTTGTTGCTGGTGGTCTGCTTGTCCGCTTGCGTGAAGGAGAGCTTCGAGGATGTGCAGGTCGAGGTCGAATTGCCCGAGCCGCCGATTGTCTATGTCGTGGATTGCGAGGCGCTGGGCCTCAATGTGGGAGACGCTTGCACCGTAGAGTCCGGTGACCCGGCTTTGAATGGGCTCCCTGGAATCGTGGATGTGGATTGCCATTGTCAGCCGACGGCGGTCAATGCGGTTGCGACGGTCACGGTTGCGTTCTGGAGGCAATTCGGCGGTCCTGCTTTGACGGTGTCCACCGTTTCTGATCCGCCTTTCCTGTCGGGACCGGAGGAGATCGATGTCTTGGCGGGGGTCACGGAAGTCCAATTCACCTTTCCGTCTGATGTGCAGGTGTGTTCACTGCAGCACAGCTGGTTGTGCGCTGGAAATGTGTTGGAGTGGAGTCATGAAGTGACCAATGAGGCCACAGCAGAGGGGGTCAACGGCGCCTTTGCCGTGACGAGTGTGGAGTGTTTTGGAATCGTGGACAACGATCCGGGCGTCGAATAGGAATGGGGACCACCGTATTGAAATGGAGGCGTCCATGGACTGATGGTTAGCGCTCCGGAGAACCAGGGCCTTCAGTGGATTGAGGGGTGCAAGCGAGGGGACAGGGCGGCGCAGAAAGCGTTGTTCGAGTGGTTGGTGCCGTATTTGAGGGGGGCGGTGAAGCGGTACATCTGGGACGATGAGCTGGTTCAGGATGTGTTGCAGGAGGCGTTCATCCGGATTTTTCGGAATCTCGAGCGCTTCGATACTGAGAAAGGCAGTCTGAGGCCCTGGGCGGCACGGATTGCAGTGAATGTGGCCATCACGGAGGGGCAGAAGCGGTCGAAGGTGGTCAACCCGAGCCCGCATACGGAGGTTGCGATCTCGCCTGACGTGCTGGAGAGGATGGCGGTAGAGGAGATGGTGAATGTGCTGAGGACCATGCCGGAGGAGCAATACACGGTGCTGAATCTCCATGCCTTTGAGGGGTTCAGCCACGATGAGATTGGGGAGATGATGGGCATCACTGCCGCATTGTCCCGACAGCGTTTGTCGAGGGCGAGAAAGTGGGTGAAGCAACGATTTGACAGGGCAGGGGACGCGTTGGTTCCCAAAAAGGAAAAGGAAACATGAAGTCTTGGGAAGACATGATTCGAAGGCGGCTTGCAAACCACGCCGCTCCCGGAAAGCCTGGCGAAAACGACGCGCTGTGGAAGGCCATCGAGGGCAGTTTGCCTACGCCTGTGGCCGCCTCCACTTCTGTGACGGCCTGGGGCAGCCGGGCCACTCGGTGGGGCATCGCGGCGGCCATCGGTACGGTCGCATTGGCAGTCTGGCTCTGGCCTGGGACCGATGCCTCCGTGAACGAGGCTGACCTGGCCAAGGTGCCTTCAGCAACGGTGGAACAACCGTCACAGGATTCAGAACCACCCGCCCATATTGAAGCCAAGGACACGGGCACCTTGGAGGCTGCTCGGGAGTTTGAGGGTTCCTCATCGGCTTCGGAAGGCGCCAATCTGGCCCTGGAAAACCAGGAGATTCAGGTTGAGGTGACCATGGTTCCCGTGGTCGGTTCAGGGGGTGTTGAGGTTCAGGAACGGGAATCGACGGCTTCTCTTGGTGGAGCCATCGGGGAAGACAAACCGAAGGCACCCTCAAACCAAGCGGTTTCGGAAGGGGATGGTGTCACAGGTGAGATCGCGATGCGTGATGCTGATGAGGGTTTGCCCGTGGAGGTGGAAGTGTCCGATGTGAAGTCGGAGTTGGTTAGAACGGCATCGATGCTGTCACCGTTGATGGCAGAGGGGCTGCAGTCGGCGATGAAGGCGGGGCCTTTCTTGTTGCCCATGCCGGCTGTGCTTGAACCTCAAGTGCCGATGGCGGTGAGGGTTCATGGTGGGTTGACGTTCAGTCATTTCAGGTTCAACGACGACCGGCCGGCAGACCTGAGTGGGTATTTCCATACCGATTTCAGTGCAGGAGGCGGCGTGGCCCTGGATGTTCAGCGCTGGGGACATGCCTTCTCCATTGGGGTGGCGTGGTATGACTATGTGCACCGCCTCGAGTACCTGGAGATCACGGTGCAAGAGCACATCGAGCCGGAAGGTGTGCAGAGCATTGAGATCAATGCGTTGACGGGGGATACCGTCGCGGTCAACCTGGGCGAGGTGCTGGGCACCGCGGAACAGCATCGTTACATCCGGAGCTACAACCGGTTCAACGCTGTGGTCATTCCCTTGGAATGGCGGCAGGAGCGATCGCGGGGCCGTTGGAGTGCCGGGCTAGGGCTCGGCGGGCAGCTGCTCGTCCGCAGCGGGGGGCACGGTCACAATGTGGATCGCGACGGTTTGATCGAGGTTTACTCGGATGCCGACCTTCCCAAGGCGCGGTTGAATTGGATGCCGACGGCGCGGGCTTACTTCGGGTTCCAGATGGTGCCGGAGTGGCGGTTGGACGTGTCCATGGGCGCGGGTATCCAGCGGTTCCGCAGCAGAAGGATCAATGAGGTGGGGCTGGTCGACGCCCCCCAATGGGACGGACGCCTTTCAACGGGGCAATTGCAGGTCGGATTGACCCGATTCTTCGCCTCCCGGCCCAAAACGGTCCCTGAATACAATTGATACAAACACCCAGCACTGACACACATGATTGGAAAGCTCCTTGGCCTTGCGCCGACACCCACTGAGGACGGCGCATTCAGCCCGTCCAGATTCGCCCTGAAAATGGCGACCTCTCCCACCACGGACTATGACGGTGCTGTCTATCCGGCACCGTACACCGGCACCAAAAAGGTGCTGATGGTGTGCACGGAGGAAAGGAACCTGACCATGGCCAATGGCAAGAAGTTCTCTACGGGAAACCACCCTGTGGAGATGCTGGTGACGATGCTCCATTTGAAGGCGGCGGGGTTCGAGGTGGAGGTGTTCACGCCGACCGGACGGTCAGTCAAGATTGAACAGTGGGCGATGCCGAACGAGGACAAGGCGGTCATGGCGCTCTTCGCAGAGTTTAAGACGCGGTTCGCTGCGCCGAAGAGCCTTGCGGATTTTGTCGGGGGGGACATGGAGCAAAGTGAAGCCTATGCCGCGGTGTTCATCCCGGGAGGGCAAGGCGCCTTGGCCGGGCTTCCGGAAAGCGAGGTGCTCAAGCGGCTCCTCCTCTGGGCATGCTCAGAAGACTTGTTCATCCTCTCGATTTGTCACGGTCCGGCGGCGTTGCTGGCGGCAAGCCAAGGGCAGACTGCGGGTGACTTCGTGTTCTCGGGTTATGCCATGGCAGCCTTTCCGGATTCCGTAGACCGACAGGCGCCCATGATCGGTTACTTGCCCGGACACATGCCCTACCGGTTTGGTGAGCGCCTGAAGGCGTTGGGGGTAACCTTGGTGAACAAGAAGGCGGACGCCACCTGCCATGTGGACCGCAGGCTCATCACCGGAGCGAGTCCGGAAGCGGCCAATGCCTTTGGCAAATTGGCTGCACGGGAATTGTTGGATTCGCTGGCTTCAGGTTGATCTTGTGGGCATGATGGTCTGGAGGATGAAAGCTGTACGTGTTGTCCTTGAGGCCGCCTGTCTTGTGCTCCTGCTCGGCGTCTCCTTGTCGGGGTCGGCGCAACTCGCCAGCCTGACGGAGGCGCAGGGGTTGCCGGAAGGGGTGCACACGTTCGACTTCGGTGCCGGCCCTTTTCAGGCCTACATCGATGCGGACGGGTGGATGCTCTGGACGCAGTACCACCACCAAGGGGGGACCAATCCGGGGCTGCACCTGATCCAGCCCGGCGAGGACCTCCCGGAATACGATCCCTGCCCGTTGGGTTGTGACCTGAGCTTCGACCTGACCAAGTGGGGACACGGGAGCCAGGCCTTTGCGGCGTCAATCCCCGATGACGAGCTGTGGCTCCGTTGGGAGGCGACGACGTCCCACCACGACCGGAAGATCCACTTCGAAAGTCCGGTATTGAGCCGTTTCCAATCCAGTGACGGGGCGGATTTCACCCCCGAGATCACCTACATGAACGTCCTGCGGGACGACCACACGGCGTTCCTGCCGGCCTCGGCGGGGGCCTCCTCCCAGAATGTCAATCCGGACTACCTCGTCGCGCAGGGTCCCTTCTGGAACTTCAACCAGCAGAGCTGGGAGATCCGCTCCGGCAACCGGTGGAACGTCGACGATGTGCGGAATGAGGACGAGAGCCTCATCCTTTACGAGCACAGCACTTTGCACCGGGTGTGGGTGAAGCCGGTTCCGTTCAATGGGGACCTGCTGATGGCGGCGCTCTGCGACCTGCAGGGCCACATCACGGGGGCAGCGCCGCTTTCAGAGGCTCAGCTGACGCAGATCAAGAACACGATCAACATCTACGCGGACGCCCTTCCGATGAACGAGGCCATCATGGCGAAGGCGTTCGAGGTGGTGGCGGACTACGATGCGGAGATTGGCCCGCTGTTCACGACGCCTTCGACGTCGGGCGGCTTCAGCAAGGATCCGGACTCCGCGCCCGGCATGGAAATGGAGCGGGCCATGGTGGCCCTGCAGCAAGGGCTGTTCGACCACGTCTTCACCACCGAGGTGTTCGAGGCCACCCCCCAGTTCGTGGAGGGCAAGGTGTTCAATTCCTGCGTCAACTTCCCCGGCCAGGTGGACCCGCCGGCCGATGCCACGGTCGTGCACACCGTGCCGATCCGGGCGGATTTCGCCGACCCCGAAGGCATCAATCCCTATTTCAACATCAACAACGACGGGACCGACCACGCCCTGCGTCCGACCGGCACCTACCTCGCGCCGGGGACGGTGGCCACCATCGAGGTCCCGGCGAGCCTCGTCGGCGGGGACTTCCATGTCCGGGTGGGGGTGCACGAGTGGGACCTGACCAACAAGCCGCTGTATAAGCGCCTCGACCGCATCACCAAGAAGTTCCCCATCGACTCCACGGTCATCGAGGTCTTCAACCCGCTCGGCGGGGCCATCGCCATCCTCGTGCCGTACGGCGCGGATGCGGGCATCGTGGATGTGAGCGTGACGAATGCGGTGGAGGCGCCCTTCTTCAGCTTGAAGTCCTTCATGACCACGTCGGATTTCGGGGCGGAACTCGCCAAGCCCGGCCCGTGGGCGGTGTTTGAGACGGACAACGTGATGTGGACCATTCCCAAGCACTCCATCGTGCCGGGCCAACACGACCTGATGCAGGCCATGCTGGATTGGGACACGGCGTTGCAGGCGATCAACACGATCATGGGGCGGGAGCTCGTTTCCGACAAGCACAACCTCTACCTGATCGCCGACGTGCTGATCCGCGGCGGGGCCTATTCCATCGGCTATCCGATGTCCAATACGCCGCTCAACTATACACAGGTGCCCGGCTCGGTTTATTTCATCGACGGTCCCGGTCCCAACGATGAGGTGACCTTCCACGAGTACGGCCATGCGCTGAACATGTCGATGTTCCCGGGCGAGACTGAGGCGCTGGTCAATTTCCCCTACATCATGGCGCTGAACTTTGGGCTGGGGGTGGAGCTCAATGAGGCGGTCATGCACAGTTTCGTGCCCAACACCTTCAACATCGACCGCACCGCGACGCACCGGATGGTGTCCAATAGTTTCGGCGGGCAGCGCGACATCACGAATTCGACGACCAACGAG